>NZ_CP127915.1:2701698-3003397 GCF_032823475.1 Acinetobacter sp. SAAs474 | reverse complement strand
CATTGGCATCCCAGTTGGTTAAACGAATACAGCCGTGTGAAGCTGTTTTTGAAATCGCAGATGGATTTGGTGTACCATGGATACCAAATGATCTTTTACTTAAGCCAATCCAGATATTACCTACAGGACCATTTGGACCTGGTGGTAATGACAGTGGTTTAAGGTTTTTACCTTGTACGAAGTTGCTTGGTGAATAACTATACCAAGGATTTGGTGCAACACCTGTAACTTTATAGGTACCCGTTGGTGATGGTGTATCCGAACTACCAATCGTTGCAGGGAATGATGCAATCATTTGATTTTTGCTGTTAAACAGATACAGTTGTCTTGCACCTTTATGTGCCACAATCAAATGAATGTCTTCAGGCAAGTTATTACGGACATTGGTAACAATAATTTTTTCGCCCACTTTATTAAAATTAGCATTTGGATTTAATTTTTTAAGAAAATCTTCATCCATATGGAATTTTTCCCCCAGCATTTCTGACACGCGGGTATAATATAGTCCAGGCATTTTTGCTTGTAAGGCATAGTCACGTGGAATAGATTTGGCATAAGGCCCTTTTAAATCAGCATCAGTAATGATGTATTCCACAAATGCAGGCTTTGCTGCCTGTTTTTCAATCAGTTTATCCCATGTTTCTTTAGTTAAGATACCTGTCGGTGCAAGACCATTCATTTGTTGAAATGCTGAAATTGCCTTGAGGGTATTTTGACCACTAGAACCATCAATTGCACCAGGTGATGCATGAGCATTATTGAGCATGACGTGTGCACGAGCATAAACAGGCAGTTGACCTTTACCAATATTGTCGTACCACTGGGCATTATTGAGACCTTCTAAAGTCCAAGTTGCTTTGGTACTGGCAGGGTTGCTGCTGTTGCTTGTTGATGTCGAAGTTTTCTCTGTTTTTGCTTCACTTGCTGGAGCGATGCCGCTATCTGCAGTGCTATCTTCACTTCTTTGTAATTGATCGAGTGTTCGGGAAGCCTGATCTAAATCCTTTTGTTCTTGTAAGGTAATTTTTGCCTCTGAAGCACTTTGTGTGGCTGAGGCTTCAACTGCTAAAGGATCGATTGGATCTTCTACAGCAATATCAGTCATTTTTTTAGGATTTAAAGGTTGTTCAGCATTAGGTGCAGCAAATACTGTACCTGCAAAAATGCAGCTTAAACTCATTGCGAGTAATGTGCGAACGAACATGTAATTCAGCCTTAAGAATTATGCATTAAAATTTTAAAAACCATATAATTATTACAGAAAAAAATCACAGTTGCAGTAAATGTTTGTATAAAAATCAGTTTTATGATTTCACTACAAAAAATCTGTGCATACAGATGAATAATATTGGTGGTTAAAAATAGATAAAATTACTATTAAATCATATTGTTGTTACAGTAATTTTCTTCGATTAAGAAATAACACATGATCATGATTTAGAGCATATTAACCTGAATATATCGGTTATTTTTCATTTGATATCATCTAAATAAATTATAAAAAGGTTGTATTATTAGTGGGTATGCCGAGTATTTTGATACCAATAAATGGGTATATTGATCAGCAATCATGATGAAGCCATGTTATATGATGGCTGATAAAATAATCGCTTTGAGTGATGATGATTCTATTTGATCTGATCATGTCAACGATTGATGAAATATCAATAGCCTCTGATGTGATTATTCAAAGTCGTTGCTTTTTGTTATGATGCTTTTAAGATTAAAATTAACATTAGGATAGGTAAATGACGACCTTAAAAAATGATCGTTTTCTACGTGCTTTGTTGCGCGAACCTGTAGACACTACGCCAGTATGGATGATGCGACAAGCAGGCCGTTATTTACCAGAATATCGAGAGACACGTGCTCAAGCAGGTGATTTTTTATCATTATGTAAAAATACTGATTTTGCTTGTGAAGTGACGCTACAGCCTTTACGCCGTTATGATTTAGATGCCGCAATTTTATTTTCAGATATTTTAACTGTTCCTGATGCTTTGGGGTTGGGATTATATTTTGAAGCAGGCGAAGGTCCTAAATTTCATAAAACCATTCGTAGCGAGGCGGATGTTGCCAATTTGCCTCAGTTTAATGCCAAATCTGATTTGGCTTATGTGATGAATGCCGTGAGTACCATTCGTTCAGCACTGGCAGGGCAAGTCCCTCTGATTGGTTTTTCTGGTAGTCCTTGGACCTTGGCAACCTATATGATTGAAGGGGGCTCCAGTAAAGATTTTCGTTTTACCAAGCAAATGATGTATGCACAGCCAGAAGTTTTACATGCTTTATTGGCACGTTTAGCAGATGCCGTGATTGATTATTTAAATGCACAGATTGACGCAGGTGCACAAGCCGTACAGATTTTTGATAGTTGGGGCGGTGCGTTGGCACATCGCGAATATCTTGAGTTTTCTTTACACTACATGCAAAAAATTGTTGCTGGTTTGCAGCGTGAAAAAGAAGGTCGCAAAATCCCTGTTATTTTGTTTACTAAAGGTGGGGGCCAATGGTTGGATGCGATGGTGGCAACTGGTGCGGATGCTTTAGGATTGGATTGGACGACACCATTAAATATTGCTCGTCAAACTGTTGATGGGCGTACAGCTTTGCAAGGTAATTTAGATCCTGCAACTTTATATGGTTCGTCTGAGCGTATTATTACAGCGACCACCGCCATGTTGGATGATGCATATGCTCAAGGCGAAAAAACAGGTTATATTGCTAATCTAGGACATGGAATTACACAGTGGGTCGATCCAGAGAAGCCAAAAATCTTTATTGATACTGTTCATGAATATAGTGCCAAATATCTTTAAGGTTGCTATATGTCGGTATTTTTCTCATCTTTATTTGAGTTTTCATATAAGGCAGTTTCGGCTGCCTTATTTGGAATATTGCTCTTGGCGGCATTTATATTGACATCTCCTATGGGAGATCATCTGTATTATGGTTTCTTCCGCTATGATTATTTATTGTTTTATGCACTGATTATTCAAGCATGTTTATTGTATAGCAAGTTAGAATCTTGGGCTGAAGCCAAAGTCATTGCCCTATTTCATGTGATGGCAATGGTTATGGAAATTTTTCTAACCAGTCCTGCTATTGGTTCTTGGCATTATCCACAGCCTGCCATTTTTAAAATTTATACTGTGCCTTTATTTGCCGGATTTATGTATTCTGCGGTGGGAAGTTTTTTAGCACGGACATTACGTCTTTATCATGTATCGATTCAATATCTACCTAGTTTTGCCAATATGATGGCATTGGCATGCTGTTCTTATATTAACTTTATGTCAAAATTTTTTATTCCAGATATACGTAATTTTTTATTTATTTGGAGTATTGTCATTTTTTGGAACACCAAGATCACATTTAAGTTAAAGCATACTCAACTGAAACTACCCATGTTGCCAGTACTGTTTATTTTGGCATTTATTATTTGGATTGCAGAAAATATTAGTACTTTTAACAAGATTTGGTTGTATCCGAGTCAGGTGGATGCATGGCATATGGTGGGATGGGGTAAGTTAGGATCATGGTATTTATTGTTGTTACTGAGTTTGGTTTTGGTATTGGCAATATTGGGACAGCGTAAGCCAAATGGATTTTGGAAACTCAATGATGCTTAACACAGAGCGTGTTAAGCATATTGAAATCTGCTCACATCAGATGTGTAAACACCAGTGAGCAGTGGTTTAGTAATGTTCTGGTACGGCTGCTAAAAATTCACGACGTTCTTCTTTATGGGTCTTAAAATCACCAATAAAAGATACGGTACGGGTGGTAGACTCTTGTTTACTCACACCACGCATCATCATACACATATGTGCGGAATCAATCATGACTGCAACACCACGTGCGCCAGTGACTTCTGCAACGGCTTCGGCAATCTGTTGGGTTAAGTTTTCCTGAATTTGTAAGCGACGTGCAAACATTTCTGTAATACGTGCGAATTTAGACAGTCCAAGTACTTGTCCTTCAGGTAAATAAGCAATGTGTACACGGCCATGGAAAGGCAATAAATGATGTTCACAAAGAGAGTAAAACTCAATATTTTTAACTAAAACCATTTCACGATTATCGGAAGGGAAAACCGCATTATTGGTCACTTCTGTCAGGGATTGCGTATAGCCAGAGGTTAAATATGAAAAAGCTTTCGCAGCACGCATAGGCGTATCTTTAAGACCAGGACGATTCAGATCTTCGCCAACGGAAGTGAGGATATTTGCATAGGATTGCTGCATAGACATAAGGCGTGTTCACTGTACACTGAGATTGAACAAGGACGGCATTGTAGCAGAAAACTACCAGAATGGCGTCTTTTAGAAAATAATACGATTACTGTTTAAACTTGGGATTTTTTTCTGCTCGCTTAAGCAAGACCAGTACAGCACCTGTACCCCCTTGTTTTTCAGGCGCACTGACGAATGCTAAAACATCACGATGTTGACGTAACCATCCATTGACATAGGTTTTTAAAATCGCTTCAGGACCTTTACCATGCACGATTTTAATCACATTTTGATTTTCATCTTTAGCCATTTGAATAATTTGTAACACGGCAATACGCGCTTCTTCTACAGTGCAGCCATGTAAATCAACAGCTTCAAACCAGCGTAAATTGCCAGCTTTTAAATCTTCAAAAACTTTATGTTGTAAGGTGCCGATACGATAACTTAATGTGGCTTGGCTCGCAACGGGATTTAGCATGGCTTGAGTATCTGATAATTCTGTCTGATCTATTTCCATTGGGCCCATAGCTGCTAAGACCAGGACGATTCAGATCTTCGCCAACGGAAGTGAGGATATTTGCATAGGATTGCTGCATAGACATAAGGCGTGTTCACTGTACACTGAGATTGAACAAGGACGGCATTGTAGCAGAAAACTACCAGAATGGCGTCTTTTAGAAAATAATACGATTACTGTTTAAACTTGGGATTTTTTTCTGCTCGCTTAAGCAAGACCAGTACAGCACCTGTACCCCCTTGTTTTTCAGGCGCACTGACGAATGCTAAAACATCACGATGTTGACGTAACCATCCATTGACATAGGTTTTTAAAATCGCTTCAGGACCTTTACCATGCACGATTTTAATCACATTTTGATTTTCATCTTTAGCCATTTGAATAATTTGTAACACGGCAATACGCGCTTCTTCTACAGTGCAGCCATGTAAATCAACAGCTTCAAACCAGCGTAAATTGCCAGCTTTTAAATCTTCAAAAACTTTATGTTGTAAGGTGCCGATACGATAACTTAATGTGGCTTGGCTCGCAACGGGATTTAGCATGGCTTGAGTATCTGATAATTCTGTCTGATCTATTTCCATTGGGCCCATAGCTGCAGCACGTTTTGCTAAGACTTGGGCATTGGGTTTTTGAACGATATTTTTTTTAATTTTTGCTGTATTTGCATGGGGGATTTTTTCCACACCTTGCATATGTCGTTGAAATAAAGCCTGATCATCTTCTGCATCAGCAACAGCTGTTGCTTTACTCGGCTCAGCAGAGGCTATCGCTGTAGACGAATGAGGTTGGGTGATTTGCTTTTTAAACGCCTTCAATAACTTGAATTGGTCTTTTGAAAGCGAAGAATCATGTTTACTCATAAGTGACAACAATAAGCAAGTATAAAAATGGACCATGATTATAGTCTGAAATAGAGATAATTTGAACTATATTGAATTGATCCAGAATGAAATTGAGCTATATGCAGCATAATCATGCTGATTGGTGCTGTTTATTATGTAGTTGTAGTTTTATGATTTTATCTTAGTATGCATGATTTTAATTTGGGTCAAGCTCAATCGTGACCGATTGAGCTTAACTTTTGACTAGATAGGTAGACAGATGCTTATAGTGTTTGTGGTTGACCAAATAGCGCACTAAAAGCATGATCCGGTCTAGGCTGCTTCATAAAGCTTTCGCCAACTAAAAATGCATGAATATCATTTTGTTGCATTATTTCAACATCTGTTGGTGTGGCAATACCGCTTTCAGTAATCAGCAGTCGACTTGGATCAATTTGTGCTTTTAGACGTAATGAGGTATTTAAATCGACATCAAAAGTTTTTAAGTTGCGATTATTCACGCCCAATAAGCAACGCTCTGAGAGTTTTAAGGCACGTTCAAGTTCATCTTCATCATGAACTTCAACTAATACATCCAGTTGATGTTCAAATGCTGTTTTTGACATTTCCTCTAACTGTTGATCAGAGAGACAGGCCACAATCAGTAGGATACAGTCCGCATGTAATGCGCGTGCTTCAATGACACCATAAGGATCAATTAAAAAGTCTTTACGTAAAGCAGGAAGCTGGCAGTGTTGACGTGCAATTTGAATGTTTTCATCTGCACCCTGAAAGAAGTCAATATCAGTCAATACAGATAAACATGCAGCACCTGCTTGTTCATATTGTTGAGCAATTTCAGCAGGATTAAAATGTGGGCGAATAATTCCTTTGGAAGGAGAAGCTTTTTTAATTTCAGCAATAACTGCAGGTTTTTTCATGGTGAGTGCTTGAGCAAAACCACGTACAGGTGTTGCTTCCTGTGCCAATGCTTCTAAATCTTTATAGTGACGCTGTTTTAAGCGTTGCTGAAATTCTTCTTTTTTACGATCGACAATTTTACCTAAAATCGTATTTCTAATATCGGTCATGTGGGTTATTCCTATTTTCCTTAAGCTTCATAGGCTTTTAATGTTTTACTAAATTCAGATAGAATTCCCATTTTTTCCAGCGCTTGCCCTCCATAAATAATATCATGCGCAAGGGCAACACCTTGTTGATAAGAAGAGCTTAAGCCTGAAACATAAAGACCAGCACCTGCATTTAACGCAATAATATGAGCTGCTTTTTCACCTTTTTCAGATTTATGTTTACCTAGAGCATCTTTGATCAGCGCTAAACTTTCACTCGCGCTGTTAATGGTGAGGCCAGTCAATGTTTGTGAGTTAATTCCAACATCTTCTGGTGTAATCATCCATTCTGTAATTTGTCCATCTTTGAGTTCTGCTACATAGGTTGAAGAGGCGAGGCTGACCTCATCTAAGCCATCTTTTGAGTGAATCACCATGACATGTTCAGCACCAAGCTGTTTGAGTACTTCTGCCATTGGGCGGCATAGTTCGCTCGAAAATACTCCAATGACAAAGCGTTTAACGCCAGCGGGATTGGTTAATGGCCCTAGCAGATTAAATAAGGTGCGTATGCCGAGTTCTTTGCGAGGACCGGCAGCATATTTCATGGCTTTATGATGATTGGGTGCAAACAAAAAACCAATTCCTAATTCTCGAATACAGCGTTCCGTTTGTTGCATATTGAGTTCCAAGCTAATATCTGCTTGTTCAAGTAAGTCTGAAGAACCTGATTTTCCGGATACACCACGGCCACCATGTTTGGCGATGGTAGCGCCGGCAGCAGCAATGACAAATGCTGAAGCTGTTGAAATATTGAATAAATTTTGCCCATCGCCACCAGTACCAACTACATCAACTAAATAGGGTAGATCGCTAACATCAATTTTAATGGCTAACTCGCGCATCACACGTGCAGCGGCGGTGATTTCATCAATACTTTCACCCTTTAAACGTAAGCCCATCATCAGTGCACCAATTTGTGCATCAGTGGCTTCACCTGACATAATGCTACGCATAACGTCTTCCATTTGTGACTGGGTCAGATGGATGTTTTTTGTAATATGATTTAACGCTTGTTGAATATTCATGATTGCACTTTTACTCGTTATGCATAAATTTTGAGGAAGTTTTGGAAAATTTGATGACCATGTTGACTAAGAATTGATTCGGGATGAAACTGCACGCCTTCAACAGCGAGTGTCTTATGTTTAACGCCCATGATCTCTTCGATGCTGCCATCTATTTCATTGGTCCAACAGGTGACTTCTAAACATTCAGGCAAGGTTGCTTGATCAATCACCAGTGAATGATAGCGTGTTGCTGAAAATGGAGAAGGTAGATCACTGAAAATTCCCTTATTGCTGTGATACATGTCGGATAAACGGCCATGCATGACTTTTTTGGCGCGAATAATATTGCCACCAAAAGCCTGTCCAATACTTTGATGTCCTAAACAGACACCCAGTAATGGAATTTTTCCAGCAAAATGTTGAATCGCTGGAATGGAAATACCAGCTTCAGAGGGGGAACAAGGGCCAGGACCTATGACCAAATACTTCGGTTGCCATCGTTCAATATCTTCCAAAGAAACGGCATCATTACGGACTACTTTTACTTCTTGATTTAATTCGCCAAAATATTGCACGATGTTATAGGTAAAAGAGTCATAGTTGTCGATCATTAAAAGCATTTTGAACGTAACCTTTTGATTTAATTTATGTATAACAGAGGTTGTAGGATTAGTTACTCACCATGTTACTCACTTAGAAGAATATTCAACTTTTTTAACCAAATAAAAAGTTGTTATCTTTAAATCGCTACTTTAGCAGATTTTTACGTATAGTTTTTGATTTCTTTATCGGTTCTAAATCGGTAATTACAAGTCAATGTAAAACAGATGTTATGATCTGATGCACTCATGATGTGGATTTATGATTGGTCATGATCAGTTTTAAGCGATAGATTGTTAAAATTTGCACTAAAGTAGTGCTAATTTAAAAATGACAGTGAATAATTCTGATCAAGTATGGCTGAATATGGTGCATTTCTAAGTTTAGCCAGTATAATAGTGCCAAAGAGGAAGCGACATGTCGTGTTTTCTGATATGGAATTCAGTATTTTAGCTGATCTCTTTAAAGTTGGTATGGTAATTGCTTAATAACAGCCAACTACTAACACGCACTTCATGGGTGCAATAAAAAACATCGGAGCAAAATGAGCATGGCGAACAAGGTCCTTCAACTCATCCAAGAAAGTGGCGCAAAATGGGTCGATTTTCGTTTCACTGATACTAAGGGTAAAGAGCAACATGTAACTTATCCAGCAGACACTGTTGACGAAGATACATTTGAAGACGGCAAAATGTTTGACGGTTCTTCAATTGCAGGTTGGAAGGGTATTGAAGCTTCTGACATGATTCTACGTCCAGATGCAGAAACTGGTTTTATCGACCCGTTTTTTGCTGAGCCAACAGTGGTGGTCACTTGTGATGTTATTGAACCTTCTACAGGTCAAGGCTATGAACGTGATCCTCGCTCTATTGCTCGTCGTGCTGAAGAATACCTAAAATCAACTGGTATTGGTGATACTGCATTTTTTGGTCCAGAACCAGAATTCTTTGTGTTTGACGAAGTGAAGTGGGACATTGATATGTCTGGCGCACGTCATACCTTGATCGCTGAAGAAGCAGCTTGGTCTACAGGCAAGGATTATGAAGCGGGTAACTCTGGTCACCGTCCACGTGTAAAAGGTGGTTATTTCCCTGTACCTCCAGTAGATTCTTCACAAGATATGCGTGCTGATATGTGTGCAAAAATTGAAGATATTATGGGGCCTGGACGTGTTGAAGTACATCACCATGAAGTTGCATCTTGCCAACTAGAAATTGGTGTGAGCTTTAATACCATGGTACGTAAAGCAGATGAAGTACAACAGTTTAAATATGCTGTATGGAATGTTGCACATCAATATGCAAAAACTGCCACTTTTATGCCTAAACCAATGGTGGGTGATAATGGTTCAGGTATGCATGTACACATGTCAATTTCTAAAGATGGTAAAAACCTATTTGCTGGTGATGAGTATGCCGGTCTTTCAGAAATGGCGCTGTACTTTATCGGTGGTATTATTAAACATGCACGTTCACTTAATGCATTAACTAATCCATCAACTAACTCATACAAGCGTTTGGTACCACATTTTGAAGCACCAATTATGCTGGCTTACTCTGCACGTAACCGTTCAGCATCAATTCGTATTCCTTATGTCTCTAATCCAAAAGGTAAGCGTATCGAAGCGCGTTTCCCTGATCCAATGATGAACCCATACTTAGGTTTTGCAGCATTATTAATGGCAGGACTAGATGGTATTCAAAATAAAATTCATCCAGGTGAAGCAGCAGATAAAAACTTGTATGATCTTCCGCCTGAAGAAGAAGCAAAAATACCAACTGTTGCACATAGCTTAGATATGGCATTAGAAGCACTTGCTGCAGATCATGATTATCTTCTTAAAGGTGGTGTATTCACTAAAGAAATGATCGATGCTTATATCGAGCTTAAAACAGAAGATGTACGCCGTTTAAATACTACGACGCATCCTGTTGAGTTTGATATGTATTACAGCTTGTAATTCATTCGTATACTTTGTTGTTATAAAAACCCGCATATTTATGCGGGTTTTTTGTATGATATGTTTTGTGATTAAGTTGATGATGAGAAATCTATGGCACCGCGTAAAAAACATACCAGCTTTTATCCTTGGATAGATCGCCATGATCATCGTAAAGGATTTAAAATGAATTTTTCTATGGTGACTTATATTGAGCTTGGACATACGGCTGAAGGCTATAAACAGGTACAATTTGTTGGCTTAAAACATCCTGAGCAGGCTTTAGATTATCCTTATCCTGAAGTATTTTATTTGAGTACCGAAGGTATGATTTTAATTAAAACAGCACAAGGTCAATTTGAATCAATTGCAAAAACAGATCATTGCTAATCTATTGTCTAACATCCATGGCATAGCGATCGTGGGCTATCGTCATACGCTGTATGATAATATTGGGTAGAAACTGCTGAAGATTTTCATCATCCTTTATGAATGATGATATTTTTAAATGAAGGAATGGAAAAATTCTATATATATGCGAAATAAACAGCGATTTGCGATTAACAAAAGCACAATTCCAGCAGCACTACAACCGTGGTTATTTGCCCCAGGTTCATTGACCAAGCAGTTAACTGATTTAGCGGGGGGGAAGTTTAAAGTTGAGCCAATACAGCAACACTTTGAGCGTTTAAATTTTCATGATGCACAGTGGATGAACTTACCTTATCAGCATACGTCTTGGGTTAGAGATGCGTATTTATATGGCTGTGAACATCAGGCTTGGGTCAGAGCAAAGAGTATATTTCCAATTCTGAGTTTACAAAAGCGTGCACGTATTTTTCAACATTTAGGTACGAGGCCGATTGGTTTTTTTCTGTTCCAGCGTACACAACCGTTATGTGAGCGACGTGTTGTATGGTTAGAAGATGGCTGGACACGTCAGAGCTGTTATACTTGGCACGGTTGTAAATTCATTGTTCAAGAAACTTTTTTAGCACAATTTGAAAAATTTCTTGCGATACAGCATTCATCGTTTGATATTTAAAAAAGGGTAGTCATGGCCTTCGCACAGCAAATCACTTGGCGTGAACGTTTAGAAGCGTATTATTATTTATGTCGTTTTGATAAACCAATTGGAACAGAGTTGGTGTTCTGGCCAACCATGTGGGCGCTGTGGATTGCTTCACAAGGTATACCTGATATGGTGACACTCTTGGCTATCGCCTTGGGGACTATTTTTATGCGTGCTGCAGGCTGTGCAATTAATGACTATGCAGATCGTAAAGTTGATGCACATGTGGAGCGGACAAAAAATCGTCCTTTGGCAACCGGTATTATTTCTGCTCGAGAAGCACTGGTTGTTTTTTTTATCTTGGTTGCAGCGAGTGCATGTACCTTATTTTTTCTACCAATTGCAACGTTTTACTGTGCTTTAGTCGCTGTGTTATTGGCTTTTATCTATCCATTTATGAAGCGTTACACACATTTACCACAAGTGGTACTGGGTATGGCATTTTCTTGGGGAATTCCCATGTCATTTACCGCAGTCGGTCAGCCTTTGGATTGGGTTTGCTGGTTATTGTACTTTGGTAATTTGGCATGGACGGTGGCATATGATACACAATATGCGATTACTGATCGTGAATATGATTTAAAAATTGGCGTAAAATCAACCGCGATTTTATTTGGTCGTTTTGATATTGAAATTATTTCATTATTACAAGCACTGAGTATCGTATTAATCGGCAGTGCTTTATATCTCAAAAATATGCTTATGCCTTTTGGTTTGATTGCATTATTGTTGGTGATGATTGATTTTATCTACCAATGGACAAAAACTAAAAATCGAGATCCACAGCGTTGCTTTTGGGCATTTAGGCATAATCGGTGGGTCGGTATATTGATTTTTGCTGGAATTTTTATGCAGCTATCTTCTTTTTAAGTCTATTTATCTAAGTTGTTGATTGAATTGATAAGTAGCATATTGTTTGTGGTTTGGTATTTTTAAATGCTTTAATTCTGGATTGTATATGGAATTTTTTTCGACTTTAATTCAGCATAAAAAAATTATAGCGTTGGCAAGCTTAGGATTATTGATTCCTATCTTTATCATCAGTATGGCATTTTTAGCGATTAATAGTGATGCTAAAAATCAAGCAATCTATAAGCAGCAACATGCTGAAATTATTCAACGTAGCAAAGCTAAAGCTGCACAACAAGATGCTGCGAGTTCGGTGCTGGCTACAGAGATAATAATACGTGAAGCTGCTTTGGATAAATGATGATCGTAGCAGTTGATCGTCATATAAGCATCATTTTACTGACGGACGTGTTTTTCTGCTTGAGTTTGCAATAATATCTTTTCTTAATACTTGTACTGAAGGTATTTCGGTATAACGATATACCAGATAACCTGCGGCAAATAGCATGCGATCTCTTTCTGCATCTTCTTGTTCTTTGCCGATATGGCTTGGATCGTCGAGTTCAATAATAGCAATAACATCAGTCTGACGATTGAGTAAAACAAAATCAGTAACTTTGCGATTAAATTTAGCTCGAATTTTATAGTCTTGATGTGTAATTAATGCACTAAACGCAACTTGGGCCAGTACATCGTATTCTGGAAAACTTTCTTTAAGCCGTAAAAACATTTTTGTTTCAAATGTTGTGAGAATGCGTTTTGGAAAAAATTGTTGTCGTGGCTGTTTCGATGGTTGAAAAATTAACATGATTAATGCCAGTGTTGCAGCACAACCAATCATAAAAAACGTAAATTGACTTGAATCAAACACGGGATGTCATCTTAATCCAATAAAAAACCCACTCAATAGAGTGGGTTTTTGAAATCTTGGCTCTCCCACCTGGGCTCGAACCAGGGACCTGCGGATTAACAGTCCGTCGCTCTACCGACTGAGCTATGGGAGAATATGATCGACATTCTATGAGGCAAACGCTTATTGGTCAAGGCTATAACGAGAAAAAGTATTAATTTTTTGATTAACTGTATTAAAAATAAACAGAACTTATAGGATTGATCTGTGTGATGAATTTAATATCGATGGATTTTAAATGAAAATTGGCAACTGCAACATGGTTACAAGATTTGTTGTATGAATAACATGAAATCTAATGACCATAGATCGACATCACCAGTCATTAAAAAATAGTCAGTGATTATTTAAAGGTTTTATAGTTGATTTGGTAGAAAAAACCAATGCTGATCCTATTCATAATTTTTATTTTTTAAAATTTATTAATATTTCACATTAATTTATTAATTAAATTAATATTTATATTGCGGCTATTTGTTTTAATTTTAAGCGATTTAATGTAAAAAAATTATTTAAAAAAAATTTATATTTTAATTAGGGTGTGTCCTCATTTAGATTTACACCAAATGAACATGCAGGCGATATAAATCATAGACTGATAATTACGTGCGAGTTTATCAAATCGAGTTGCTATTGCACGGAAGTGTTTTAATCTTGCAAAGGCATTCTCAACTAAATGTCTTAAGCAATATAAGTACTTATCAAAATCAAGATTGAATTTCTTACTATTTGATCTTAATGGAATAATAGGTATCATTTTTCGATTTCTAGCAGACTTCCTGATATATTCAGAATCATATCCCTTGTCCGCGATTAGATAATCTGCTGTTTCAATTAGATCTATTAGGTGTTCTGCAACTTGGCTGTCATGGACATCACCCCCAGTGATTTTAAAATCAATCGGTAATCCATTCGCGTCGGTTGCAAGATGAATCTTTGTTGTGAGTCCTCCACGAGATTGTCCAATTGCACGCTCGAAGCCATGCCGAGCTCCACTTGCATGCTGATGCGCGCGTATGTAGCTTCCATCAATGAATACCCATTCTTGGTCCAAGCTGCCTCGTAGTTTGAAAAAAATTTATCCCATAAGCCTTTCATAGCCCAGCGATTAAAACGGTTATAAGCAGTTTTCCAAGGGCAAAACTCTTGAGGAATATCACGCCATGTCGCACCTGTGCGTAGTTTCCATAAAATAGCTTCCATAATATTTCTACTGTTCTTTGAGCTATAGCAACCATGAAATTTCATTGTTACTTGAATCTGTTGCCAAATATCATCTGTGAGAAGAGTACGTGCCATTGAAAAATATTGAAATGGAGATAAAGTAGAGCCTAATTCTAGGCGTTTAAATATTATTCTTCAAATGAGGACACGCCCTAGTTAAAATAATCATGTAGTTATGTTTTTTATTGCATCATTAATAGGATAATACTTAAATTTCTAGGCAGTATTAAGATTACTGCTATTTTAATTTATTGACTGGTTATAATTTAAAATAAATTGTAAAATTCAAATATTGTCGTTTTGATTAATTTTTCTCCTATGATTAACTTATCTGCTAAATTGTGGTCACATATTCGTACGGTTCAAGATTTTCCTAAACCAGGCATTTGTTTTTATGACCTCACTCCGCTTTTTATGAACAATATTGGTCCTTTAACCAATGCCTTAATTGCCAGTATTCCTGAAGATAAATTAGCGGAAGTGGAAAGTTTTGTTGCTGTAGAAGCACGCGGCTTTGTATTGGCAAGCTTATTGGCGCAACGCTTAAATAAGGGCCTAATTTTAATTCGTAAAGCAGGTAAACTTCCACCACCAGTTGTTGGTGTGGGTTATAGCTTAGAATATGGTCTGGATCGTTTAGAAATGTCTGCCGATATCGCTGCACAAAAGGTCATTATTGTCGATGATGTTCTGGCAACTGGTGGAACACTACGTGCTGTTAAGCAATTGATGACTAAATGTGATCACCAAGTTTTAGGTGTAAGCGTTTTTCTGGATTTAAAAGACCTTCATCAGGATTTGGGTTTACCAATTTGGTCGGTATTGGATGATAAATCAAAGCCAGATACTGCGGCTTAATGAGGTATAAAACAGATCTTGATTAGGCAAGATCTGTAGTAAATATTCAATATAGCTTGCCTTTACATGATGTGAATCTATGCGTGTAACGGATGATACCTACTTAGATCAATCAACAAATAAAAGCCATGATATATGGCTTTTATTTGTTTAAAAAAGCAGATTCAATTTGTTGAATCAATGGGTTAATATTTTCAGGATGTTGTAATTGGTGATGCCCTGTATCTACTGCTGTAATTGGCATATAGTTTTCTAAATGTGCTTTAATTTCATGCATATTGAGTATCTCATCTCCCAGTTCCAAATAAGCAAATTGAGGAATGTCATGGTCAAGATCATGATCTAAGATAGCAGGGTAGTCATCACGAAAATCTGGAAATAGATTTGGATTGGCGATCACGCAGGGAATTTGGTAAGCCAGTGATAATTTTAAGGCCCAATAACCGCCAACACAGTGCCCAACAATAATATCAGGTGTAATTTTTTGAATAATATTATCATAAAAATCAGCAACACTTTGAAAGGATAGATTGCGATAATCGACATTAATACAAAATTTTTTTTCTAAATCGATTACATTAAATTTTTTAGATTCGCGTGAAGAGTCTAAGCCGTGAAAATACAGCACTTTGGTATGGGGAATAGTTGCACTCATTATTTTCAGTCACATTATATCTTTGATTTAAATTAAATAGTTTTTCAATGCATCATTAATCCCATTGTAGTATGAATAGCTCAATAGCCAAGTTAGCTTTTGGTCTAATCAGTGATATGCGAGTAAAGGCCAAAGTGTGATTGCGCTCAACAAAAAAGACTGATGCTGAATTAAATTAATTATTGATCGATGTTGCATGACAAATGCAAATATGGATTGCAAATAATATTCATACTGTAAAATACAATAACGGCAAGTTATATCTCACCAGTGATGCAAATAAAGCAAGATAGGGCGATTATTTTGCTGATTTTCAGCTTTGCTGATTATTTTCCCCTGCGCATTATGTTTGAAATCTGCTATGCTATATGACTTTAGTTTTTATCAATTTATTCGAGGCAGAAATGACGCAAAATAACGCTCAGTCGACTTCTGAACAACACATTTCCGAAAACGATTTAATTGCACAGCGTCATGCCAAGTTAAAGCAGATTCAAGATCACGCCAAACAAGAGGGCGTTAGCCCCTGGCCAAATACGTTTAAGCGTGAGCATTATGCACAGGATTTACAATTACAATTTGCTGAGCAATCGAAGCAAGATATAGAAGCAGCCGAACCTGTTTATGTAAAAGTTGCAGGACGTGTCATGCTGAATCGCGGTTCATTTATCGTCATTCAGGATATGACTGGTCGTATTCAACTGTATGTTGCACGTAAAGAATTGAGCAGTGAAGTTCTAGAGCAGATCAAGGGTCTAGATTTAGGCGATATTATCGCGGTTGAAGGTTATATTGGTCGCTCAGGTAAAGGTGATCTTTATGTGCATATTGAACATTTTGAACTGTTAACAAAATCTTTACGTCCACTTCCAGATAAATTTCATGGTTTAACCGATACAGAGGTTAAATATCGCAAACGTTATCTCGATCTGATCGTTAATGAAGAAACACGTAAAACCTTTGAAATTCGTGCCAAAGTAGTTTCAGGTATTCGTAGCTATCTCAGCAATGAACGCTTTATGGAAGTTGAAACACCGATGATGCATGTAATTCCCGGTGGTGCATCAGCTCGTCCATTTGAAACACATCATAATGCTTTGGATATGCCATTATTTTTACGTATTGCACCAGAGCTTTACTTAAAACGTTTGGTTGTCGGTGGTTTCGAACGTGTATTTGAAATTAACCGTAACTTCCGTAATGAAGGTGTTTCTACACGTCATAATCCAGAATTCACCATGATTGAATTCTATCAGGCCTATGCAGATTATAAAGATTTGATGGCTTTAACTGAGAATATGTTGGAAAAATTGGCAATTGATATCTTAGGTTCGACCGATGTCCCTTATGGTGATGAAGTGTATAGCTTTAAAGGTCCATTTAAGAAAATCTCTATGTTTGATGCAATTTTGGAACATAATCCTCAATTTACGCCAGAAAACGTCGCAGATCGTGAGTTTTTAGCGCAATTTATTCAAACTGAACTCAAAGAGCAAGTAAAACCAGGTTTTGGTTTAGGAAAATTGCAGACGATTGTATTTGAAGAAACGGTAGAGACTAAACTTCGTCAACCGACTTTTATTACGGAATATCCGGCTGAAACTTCTCCACTCGCACGTCGTAACGATGATAATCCACATATTACCGATCGTTTTGAGTTCTTTATTGGTGGTCGTGAATTGGCCAATGGTTTCTCTGAATTAAATGATCCAATTGACCAAGCTGAACGTTTCCAAGCTCAAGTAGCTGAAAAAGATGCTGGCGATGATGAAGCAATGCATTATGATGCAGACTTTATTGAAGCACTTGAATATGGTTTACCGCCAACAGCGGGTGAAGGAATTGGTATCGACCGTTTGGTGATGTTATTTGCAAATGCACCAAGTATTCGTGATGTTATTTTATTCCCGCATATGCGTCATAAAAATTAAATTAATGTTAGTTTGTAAGCCACTTTGTATAAAGTGGCTTTTTTATTTAGGGCTCCATTCGATATTTTAGAGCAAACTGGTTTGAATACGGACTTTCATTTCTAGTGCTTGTTGGATAATAAAGGCTTTCATCCAATATACTTGCTCTCCAAGAGGATTGGTTTTAAGTGCACTATTTAAAAACGTCATGGAGGTTAATGCAAATAACTGTTGTTCAATGGCATGCTCTAACTGGTCTGTTGTTGCCGCTAAAGGCATGACAACCTGATAAAAGCCTTTTGGATAATTATAAAAAGCATATAATAAATTGAAAGCACGGTCATCGCCTTTTAAATGTGTTGCACCAATTTCAAAAGCACGATCTTGATTACTGTGTGTCACACCGACGATAAACTGCCATTGTTGTTGCAAAAGTCGTAGACCAAATTGTAAACCCAATTGATCAGTTGAATGTTCATGTTGAATAAAATTATTTAGCCGATGACCTTGTTCATCTAATGGTTCTTGTAATATCAGCATATGTTGTTGATGTTGATAAATAAAGCCGGCAAGATGTGCTTGTTCTAGATATTGTTTTAATGTCTCAAGATTAAAATGACTATAGGGCATTGTGAGCTGAAGATACCATGCAAAAAACAGTATTTACTGTAAAAGTATTTTGTATTGCTGTGAAGTGGTTGTTGAGAGGAATTAAATATTAACTTAGAGCTATTAGTGGTCAACATGATATTAAATGGAGTTGTATAGTGAACTGATATTAATCTCAGTTTGATTTATAAATGATATCAAAAAACCTTTATATGATGTTTTTGAATATCAATATAATAAAACAAGCAATAGTTTGCATAACTAAATCACTATAATGAATATCTATATTGTTGAATGTGTATTAAACACAGATCCTGTCATAAAAAATCGGTGCGTTTGATGTCAATAAATGAGGAAAGACTTACTCATCTTAAACAGCTAGAAGCTGAGAGTATTCATATTATTCGTGAAGTAGCAGCCGAGTTTGAAAATCCGGTCATGCTCTATTCAATTGGTAAAGATTCAGCAGTCATGCTGCATTTAGCGCTTAAAGCGTTTTACCCTGCCAAACTTCCATTTCCATTATTACATGTGGATACAGGATGGAAGTTTAAGGATATGATTGCTTTTCGTGACAATATGGCAAAAACGCATGGCTTTGATTTGATTGTTCATCAAAACAAAGAGGGTAAAGATGCGGGAATTAATCCATTTGATCATGGCAGTTCTAAATATACAGACATTATGAAAACTCAAGGCTTAAAACAAGCATTGAATAAATATGGCTTTGATGCTGCGTTTGGTGGTGCACGTCGTGATGAAGAAAAATCACGTGCAAAAGAACGAGTATATTCATTCCGTGATTCAAAACATCGTTGGGATCCTAAAAACCAGCGTCCTGAACTTTGGAATCTTTACAATGGTAAAGTGAATCCGGGTGAGAGTATTCGTGTATTCCCATTGTCGAATTGGACAGAGCTCGATATTTGGCAATATATTTATTTAGAGCAAATTCCTTTGGTACCGCTATATTTAGCAGCAGAGCGTCCAGTGGTTGAGCGAAGTGGTACACTGATCATGGTTGATGATGAGCGTATGCGCTTAAAAGAGGGCGAAGTCCCACAAATGAAATCAGTACGTTTCCGTACATTAGGCTGTTATCCATTGACTGGTGCAGTTGAATCAACAGCCAATACTTTACCTGAAATTATTCAGGAGATGTTGCTTGCCACCAGTTCTGAGCGTCAAGGTCGTATGATTGATCATGATGAAGCAGGCTCGATGGAAAAGAAAAAGCAAGAAGGCTATTTCTAAACAGATCAGTATTAGATTTCAAAAATTGTGGAGCTTTGAGCAATGTCTCATCAATCAGATTTAATTAGCCAAGATATTTTGGCATATTTAAAACAGCACGAAAATAAAGACTTATTACGTTTTTTGACCTGTGGTAACGTCGATGATGGTAAATCAACTTTAATCGGTCGTTTATTGTATGATTCAAAATTGATTTATGAAGATCAATTACAAGCAGTCACTCGCGATTCTAAAAAAGTCGGTACCACAGGTGATGCCCCAGATTTAGCACTGTTGGTTGATGGCTTACAAGCTGAACGTGAACAAGGGATCACCATTGATGTAGCTTATCGCTATTTCTCTACCGAAAAACGTAAATTTATTATTGCTGATACCCCGGGGCATGAGCAGTATACGCGTAATATGGCGACTGGTGCATCTACCTGTGATTTAGCAATTATTTTGATTGATGCGCGTTATGGTGTACAAACACAGACACGTCGTCATACCTATATTGCCAGCTTATTGGGTATTAAAAATATTATTGTTGCCATTAATAAAATGGACTTGGTTGAGTTTTCTGAACAACGTTTTAATGAAATTCAAACAGAATATAATCAATTTGTTCATCAGCTGGGTGATCGTAAACCTGCCAATATTATTTTCACACCGATTTCAGCATTGAATGGTGATAACGTGGTGAATAAATCCTTGAATACTCCATGGTATCAAGGTCAAACCTTAATGGAAACTTTGGAAACGGTTGAAATTAACCGTCATTCTGTGCGCAATGATTTCCGTTTTCCTGTGCAATATGTCAATCGTCCTAACCTTGATTTCCGTGGTTTTTGTGGCACGATTGCATTAGGCGATATTGGGGTTGGCGATGAAATTATCGCTTTGCCTTCAGGTAAGAAATCGACAGTTAAAGAAATTGTGACCTTTGATGGTCTGTTAGATCATGCGATTGCGGGTCAGGCAGTAACTTTGACTTTAAATGATGAAATTGATATTTCTCGTGGTAATGTTTTGGTACGTGCTGATCAGAAAGCACCAGCGATTTCACGTGCTGTAAATGCAACCGTGGTCTGGATGGCGGATCAGCCATTGGTGATGGGTAAATTGTATAATTTAAAGGTAGGAACACAAACGGTTCCAGCCAAAGTGACTGCAATAAATTATCGGACCAACGTTAATACCTTAGAAAAAGTAGATGTTGATCATCTTGAACTGAATGCCATTGCGAATGTGGTGATTGAGTTTGATGTGCCTGTGGTTTTTGATCGTTATCAAGACAGTCGTTACACAGGTTCATTTATTTTTATTGACCGTCTAAATAATGTCACAATCGGTGCTGGTATGGTGGAGGCATCTGTTGAATGGTCTGCGCATGCTCATCCAGTGACCGCAGAAGATCGTGCAGCACGTTTAGGTCAAAAACCAGCAACTATTGCTATTTCTGCCGCAGCATTGCAACATGCACAAACTTTAGAAAGTTTATTAATTCAACAGGGTGTGGTTGCGATAGCAAAAGCAGGTTTAACTGTCGAACAAATTGCTTTGTTGTCTGAAACGGGTGTTGTCGTGATTACAGATGTCGCTGATGGTGCTGATTTAGTTCTGTTACAGGATGATGCAATTGATCTGTTGGTGGATAGAATTGTCAGTTTAGTTCGTTTATAAAAGATCAGTAAAGATTAAAATAAACCCGCAATTGATTGCGGGTTTATTGTTAGCATCGATTCTGATTTTCTTTGAGAGCAGTATCATGCTGATTTAATGGATTGAATCTCAATTCACTTAACACTTCATATAGCCCGTTATTGAATATTAACCGTCACAGGTTGGGCATAAATAGTATAGCTATAGTTGGGTGCAATATTATATTGATAGCTTGGTAAAACATAAGCTGTTCCTTTTTCAGTAAAGCGAATCGTTTGGCCGCTCGATGTATGGGCTGCTGAATTGGGTAAAACCAACATATTTTTCACTGTATATGGTGATTTTTTACCGACTTGTGTTTCAATTTCACCTTTTATTTCAAGTGGTTGTCCTACTGTTGCCTTGATTTGATTTGCAGTGTGTAATTTCACTACAAAATTTGCAGCATCATGTGAATAATCTGTTGTAAGACCATGCGTTCCCTGTACATACATACGATTAAAATCATCTTTATTTAAACGGAATGTCCACGGCCAAAACGTTACACCGCGTTGGCTGGCCATATGCATTAATTCTTTATTTAGGCCAGCAAAAGATGGATTAAAGGTTGAGAAATATTTCTGTGTTGCATCTAGAATGCGTCGTGTATTGACAATATTACTTTGTGCACTTGGTGTGCTGGTGAGAAAGCCAGTAGAAACACCCGGTAAAATATTTTTCATTTGAAGCAGTTGATTGCCATTAAAACTAATCACAATTGCCTGATCATAGGCATTGTATTGATCGAGTAATGCTTTAATTTTTTCTACAATTTCAGGTTTGGCACTTTTGATTTCAATAAAATGGGTAATATTGGGATAATTTTTGACTGTAGCTAGAACCTCAGCCATTGTCGGGACTTTTCGTCCATTAGGAATGGTTCTTAAGTTTTGAATTTCAGCTAATGTCATCTCTTCAATATTGCGATTTACTCCTGTCGTTCGTGTTGTTGTGGCATCATGCATAATGACGACATGATTGTCTTTAGATAGATAGACATCATATTCTATTGCATCAGCTCCTACTTGAATGGCCTTTAACATTCCTTCCAATGTATTTTCATCTTCCAGAGCAGGAATACCTCGATGTCCGGTAATGAGTGGTTTACGTAGCAATGTATTGGGTGCCATCATCTTCATTAGTGTTTGAAATATTTCAGGCTGATTGCTATAAATACCATTAACACCACTACTTAAGATCTGTGCAGCAGTGAGATAATTAACATTTTCGATACTTGCCCAAGGCGTGATGAGTAAGCGTTGTAAATGTGACACGACATCAGGTTGCAGCAAATGCGGTGGTAGAATCACAATTTTAGATAATGATGTATTGGTGTTGTGCGCAATTGTCACAATATCCTGACGAGAATTACTCAAACCTGTATGTTTGGAATAATCCAGTGCCGTACGAATCATCGGAAGTGCAATACGTGCTTTACGTAATAATTCGGTTTGATCAGAGAGCAAAGTGATATCAGAGAGATCATATTGATCACTTAAGTCTTTTAAATTTTCAATAGTTTTTTCAGATTGAATCGTAAATAACGGAATACTGCGGCGGGTGGAATCTTTAAGATAGTCTGATAAGGTGCTTATTGTTTTTTGTTGAGTATCGCGTAAATTTAATTGTTCATCTAGTTGATAAGCCACATGTGCTGCGGTAGGTGATGCCATTCCTGTCGAGGGAATTGGCTGAATCAAGGTGGGAGCCATTGATACAGGGAGCTGGTGATCGATTAAATCTGTAACACGATTTGATTCAGGTAAAGCTTCGAGTTGCTCACTGATTTTAATCGAATCGACTTTCATTAATAGCCCAGCTGTTGATAAGCCAATACCACCTTGATTCAGATTATAAGGTAGTGTGGTATCAAGGACTAGATTGTCATCAATATAGTGACGTACTCGCTGTCCATAAACCACTACAGTTGCTTTATGAACTTGATTGATCTCCATATTTTCTTTATATGAAGATTTATGTAGGACATTCCATGCATTGGTTGGTTGACGTAGGGCGAGCTCTAGACCACTGGCTGTTGTGGCATCAGCACGGATAGCAAATTGGTAATAGGGGGTAAATGCGGGTTCAGCATAGTTGTCTGCAGCACGATAAATAATACTTCCCCAACGACCGCCATTATTACGTTCAAGGTAGCTAAACTCAATATCAATACGATAATTTCTCAGTTGTTGAAATTCTGGAGACAACATGAGTGTCGTCATTTGAGTATCATTGGCACGACCATCCAGCCATAAACTCCCTTCCTTGATTTCAACTGTACCAGGATTGGATCTTAATGTTGTCCATGTTGGTGGTAATGCGGTGATTTGATCAAAATGTTCATCGAGATAAATTTTGGGTACAGGAACTTCTTGATCTGGTGTTTCAGGTTTTGGTGTGGTCGGTGGTTCAGTATTATTTGAAGTGCTATTACTGTCATCATTGTCAAAACAGGCTGTTAAATTGAATGTCAGTAATATAGCTAAAGTTAGGGAACTAAGTTTGGTCATGAAATAATCCAAGTTGGTATTGATTAAGCGCCCTAAACTTAAAGCTTAAAAATGACAGTTTGGTTGATTTGTAATATATTAAAAATTTTATTACATATTAATAATTTATGAAAAAATAAATTTAAATATAAAAAAATAATCATGATTTAAAGGCGCTGAAAGTATAAATGTCAGTGCTTGGCGATACCACCTAATCACAAGGATATGATGATTAAAATAAGTTCAATAATGATGTTTCATCATACATAAATCGAGATCTTGTTGGTTTTTATGACTTGTGGTAATTAAAAAATAAAGATAGTATTAAGATATATCTTAATAGCTTAAAGACATACTCTTAATATGCAAGATGATATTCAATCTGAACTGTTTATTGATTCGACTGTACCTTCAGCACGTAAACAGCGTTTATTTGAAGCAGGGCAGATGAAGCTTTTAGTATTACATCTGATTGCACAAGCACCTAAATATGGTTATGACTTAATGAAGGATATTGCGGATATTGTAGGTGGGGGCTATAGCCCGAGTGCGGGAACGATTTATCCTACTCTAAATTATCTAGAACAACAGCAATATATCCTGGCAAATTTGGTTGATAACGATCGTAAACAATATTGTATTACTGCAGCAGGGCAACAGCACCTTAAATTGCAACAAGCAGATCTTGATAAAATTTTTTGTCGTTTTGATACACGTAAGCAAATTCAAGACAATGCACAATATCTAGATATCAAGCGTGCTATGAGTAATTTAAAAGCAGCGCTGCGATTAAAAATACAATATTGTGATTTAAGCCCGCAACAAATCCAAGATATTGCACAACACATTGATCAGGCAGCGACTGGTATCGCGCGGTTATAGGAAAATAAAATGAAACAACATCAGTATCAAGTGACAGTAAAACATCTTGCAGATATACATGGCCAGCCTTCTGAATATACAGAGGCCTTACAATTTAATACTCGTAACCATGATGATATTTTTAAAATTGTCGCCATTATTCAGCAAAGTCAATTACTGGATGATGAAAGTGCTCAATCTTTTGCTGTAGGTCTAAAACTTTTTGGAGAAACTTTATTGGAAAATAAGGATTTACCATTATTTAAAGATTTCATGCCACAGTTTTTACAGTTTATGAAAGCACTAAAACAAACAGTGAAAACAGCACACTAAGTTGTTAGTTGCTTATCTAGAGTATAGTAAGGTTGGTTATGCAAAGTCGGTTTCCTAAAATTCATCATAAGCATCTTTCATGGCTGATGCCATTGATGCTTTCAGGAATTATGAGTGGTTCAATCTCATGTTTTAATTTGTTTATTAATCGCGGTATAACGGATGATTTTTGGTCAGTCTGGATACATGCTTGGACATTGTCTTGGTTAATTGCTTTTCCCTTGATCTTAATTGTATTGCCTTTGGTCCGTCGATTTTTAATGCAATTTGTTCATTTACCTGAAAAAATAGAGCAGGATGAATCTTGATGTTTAATTTATTGAGATAAGTAGTTGGTCAAAATTTTATAAACAATCACACGTAACTCATGAGCACTTTTTAAACCTGCAATACGGTGAATGATTTGTCCTTGATAAAAAACAAGGATAGCAGGTAAGCCGAATACTTTATGGCGTAAAGTGACAATAGGCGAGTGATCAATATTCACTTGACCAAATTTAAGTTCAGGATAATCCTGACTCATTTGTGTGACAAAGCATGTAAATGTATGGGTATGCTGAACGCAGGGTTGGCACCAATCTGCATAAAAACGAATGATAGCAAAGCCATCAAACCATTCAAAATCATGAGCGTTATCTTCAGTGTAATCAATCATATTTTTTATCATATCGTGATTGGTGATTGGTGATTGGTGATTGGTGATTGGTGATTGGTGATTGGGGTTAAATATATTTTATGGGTTGTGTATTGCTGCGTTTATTTTTCATCGGAATAAATGTTGCTTGTATGGGTATTAGCATCATTATACAGAAGTTTATTATTATTTATTTAAGATCAATGCTATGTTCAAATAGCGTAAATATAAATGAAATAATGCAATCAATCAGGGAATCATTATGTCAGCAATAACAATGCAACAGGTTATTATTACAGCGCCAGGCGGTGTTGATAAACTTGCTTATGAATCTGTGGCAATACCCATCGCACAAGAGAATGAGGTGTTGGTTAAAGTACATGCATTTGGTATTAACCGCCCAGATATTTTACAACGCCAAGGTTTGTATCCAATGCCACCAGGGGTGACACCTGTTCCAGGCTTGGAAGTGGCTGGTGAAGTGGTTGCTGTGGGGAAAAATGTGACTCGATTTCAAATTGGTGATCATGTATGTGGTTTGACCAATGGCGGAGGATATGCTGAGTATTGTATCGTTCCAGAAAGCCAAGTACTGAAAATTCCACTTGGTGTCAGTTTTGTACAGGCGGCAGCAATTCCAGAAACATTTTTTACGGTTTGGGCCAATGTTTTTCAGATGGCGCAAGCGAAAGCAGGTGAAACAGTATTGGTGCATGGCGGTGCAAGTGGTATTGGAACGACGGCTTTAATGTTATGTAAAGCATTGGGTTTAAAAAGTTTTGCCACTGTGGGAAGCGATGAAAAGGTACAAGCGATCGCTCATTTAACTCAGGCGATTAATTATAAAACTGAAGATTTTGAGCAAGTCATTAATCAATTCACTGATCAACAGGGTGTGGATATCATATTAGATATGGTTGGTGCGCCTTATTTGGAGAAAAATTTAAACTTATTACGCCGTGATGGACGCTTGGTTTATATTGCATTTTTAGGTGGCGCCAAAGCAAAAGATGTCAAGCTTGGCCAGATTATGATGAAGCGTTTAACCATTACTGGTTCAACGATGCGTGCACGTAGCGCTGAAGAAAAAGCAGCGATCGCACAAGGTTTGCAAGATTATGTTGCACCACTGTGGGCACAGGGTGAGTGTTTACCAATGGTTTATAAAATATTTGATTTTCAACATATTCAAGATGCGCATGCATGTATGGATACTGGTGAACATATTGGAAAAGTCGTGGTTCAGGTGATTTAAAAGATCATTTTAAGTGTAATAAATCACTATACCAGCATATTGCTGGTATTTTTTATGATTAGTCAGTGACTGATATGATATTCAGTATAACGATATTGTTAAAATTACGATCAGCATGACGATTGTATTGCTGAGATCTTGATACGATGCTCTAGTTAAGATGAGCATCATATGATTCATGTATTTCTCGTGTGATTTATGCGAAAATAATGTTTTATACTCAACTCAAGACCTTTTATGAATCCACAATCTCCTGCAGCATTAAGTGATATCGAAATTTTAGATATTTTAACCTCAATGAAAAATGATCAGCTCGATACAGCAGCGCAAGAAATCATTCGTCATGGAGGTAAGGCAGGGCGTCAAGAAGCACATAAACAGGCTTTGGTTGCATTACATCATGCATTTGAACGTCATTTTGTCGAGGCAGTCAGTTTGGCCTTAAGTTTAAATGATGGGCAAGCAAAAAAAATTCGCTATAAAAAAGACCGTATCCGTATTTTAAAAGCGCATGGTATTGATTATCTGGCAATTGATGGTGCTGAAACTGCACAAGTTTTAGCACAAATCGCGCAGGCCATTACCCATGAAGATGCAACGGTGACTGCAGATTTGCATAATATTTTCCCTTTTTGGAAAGAAGGTTGGCCAATGGTGCAGTTAGATAATGCCTATCAAATTTTGCAACAAGATATCGCCATTCATTATCAGGCACTACTGGCGGAATTGTTTGCTCATGTCAATTGATGATAAATGACAGTGAATGCTAGATTCATGCACTCATAATCGCAACAGGTATCCTGATGATGCCTGTTGCGATAAATCTGGTTATTTGGATATCGAATAAAATGGAAAAACGCCTAAAATAAGTGCAGCAATCAGCATGACCATGCAAGTGATAATGGCTCATTTCATCGTAAACTTTTGATGCTGATCCAATTCGATTGTTGCTAAACCACAAAGCAAATAGGTGGAAGGCACCAGTGGAGAGAGTAGATGTACCGGTTGACCAATAATCGCTGCCCGCGCCATTTCAACGGGTGTTATACCATAATGTGCTGCTGTTTCAGATAGAATCGGTAGTATGCCGTAATAAAAGGCATCGTTAGACATTAAAAAAGTTAACGGAAGGCTGATCACAGCAGTAATCGGTGCAAAATAAGGCCCCATATATGTTGGAATAACGCTAATAAATGTTTTAGACATGGCTTCAACCATACCTGTACCTGACAATATCCCAGTAAAAATGCCCGCAGCAAAAATAATTGCTACGACATTCAGTGCACTAGCAGCATGCATGCTGATCAGCTGTTTTTGTAATTCAATTTGTTGATAATTCACTACTAGCGCAATACATAAAGCTAACATGAACAAGATAGGCATAGGCAGCAAATTGATGATCAAGCAGACAATTAAAATCAGTGTCAGTAAGGCGTTAAACCAACGTAAATGCGCACGGTTTGCTTCGGGATATTGTGAAATTTTTATAGACTGGTCATAATGTCGGCTATCTAGATTAATGATACCCAAGCGGCGTCTTTCAGCACGTCCATATATAAAACCTAAAATATATAGCCAGATAATTGCTGTGATCATCGGTAAAATCATGGGTACAAAAACATCGCTTGGATCGACTTTTAATGCTGTTGCAGCACGTGCTGTCGGTCCTCCCCAGGGTGTCAAATTCATTATCCCGCTTGCCAGCATCATTAAACAGGCCATAATCAATGGGCTCATACCCAAACGTTGATATAAGGGCAGCATAGCTGCAACACAAATCATATAAGTTGTTGAACCATCACCATCCAACGATACGATGAGTGTCAGGCTGATGGTTCCAATGATTACTTTAAGTGGATCGCCCTGAACACGCTTTAAAATCCACTGGATTGATGGATCAAATAGTCCTGTATCAATCATGATGGCAAAATAGAGAATGGCAAACAGTAACATAATTCCTGTTGGTGCCAATTTTTGTAATCCCTCAAAGATCATGTCTCTTAAGCTATCGAGTTGAATATGTGCTAAATCTTCAATAAAAAATCCCAGTCCCCACGCGAAAAATGCAAATAAAATGGGTATTAATGTTAATGCAACCAATGGAATAAGACGTTTAGACATAATGCAATATATAAAGCATAAAATCATGCTTAAACCTAAAAATGTCAACATATGATCAATCCTTGATAAGTAATGATGAAATTATTTATTTTAATTAAATAATTTTTATACAAATATTTATTTTAAAAATTTTAATTTTTAACTAATTTAATTTAAAAATTAAATAATTATATTAAAAAAAATTTTTTAATTTTTAAAAATTACGTTAATTTTTTATATTATTGTTTAATTTAAATTACCATTTAATGAGGCATATAAGCAGAAAGATTATGATTTTATCTTTAGCTTTAGATGTATACATTAATTAATTTATATTTTTTATTGTCAATATACCCTTTATCTTGCTCTAAAATAGTGATAAAGGGGTGAATTTTATTCAGACTGCTGTGTTATTGTCGCTACATGTTCAGTCAGACGTGTTACTAGGAGTTGATCGATTTTAAAATGATCGACATCAACCACTTCAAATTTATAATCTGCAAATACCACGACATCGGCAGGACGAGGAATTTTTCTTAATCGATACATCATAAAGCCAGCAAGTGTTTCATAACTTTCCTCATCAGGCATTTCATCTATTTCTAAGGCGTGTTTAATGTCTTCAATGGGCGTACTGCCTTCAATGAGCCATGAATTACTATCACGTTGAATAATTTGTTGGTCTTCTTCAGTTGGTGTGACCCAATCTCCCATTACGGTAATCATGATATCTGATAGGGTAATGACACCAACCACCAAGGCATATTCATTAATGACAACTGCAAATTTTTCTTTGGTTGAGCGAAAACGGTCCAATAACTCAGACAGTGTCAAGGTATCTGGAATTGTTAATACATTACGAATCGTACTTTCATTTAATTGCAGTAAAGATTGATTTTTTAAAATACGAACCAAAATATCTTTGGCATCGACATAACCAATCACATCATCAATATTTTTACTACAAACTAAAAATTTGGAATAAGGATATTCTGCCAATTTTTGACGAATACTTTCTTCAGGTTCATTTAAAGTAAAAAACACCACATTTTCACGTGTGGTCATACTTGAAGGTACGTTACGTTCTTCAAGTTCAAAAACATTTTCAATAAAATGGTGTTCCTGTTTTTGCAATACACCAGCTTGTGCACCAGCATCCATGACTGCTGAAATATCATCAAAGGTAATATTTTCTTCGCGAGTGGTGTTCACTTTAAAGAGTTTAAATAACAGATTTGCAATTGCATTAATAATCCATGCCAATGGCCGACAAATGAGAATAAAAACTTGGACTGGATTAATTACCGCGATCGCAATTTTTTCTGGCGCAATCATGGCCAAACGTTTGGGCATTAAATCTGCAAATAGAATAAATAGTGATGTGACTAAGGTAAATGAAAGGGCAAAGCCAATGCTTTGAGTTCCGGGCCCATCATAGAATCGATCGACCAATAACACAAAGTAAGGTCGAAATGCAGCCTCACCTAAAATCCCTCCTAAAATTGCAATCGCATTCATACCAATTTGCGATGCAGCAAAAAAATCTGCAGAGTTGACTTGCAGATCCAGCACTTTTTGTGCGCGTTCTTCACCTGATTCAGCAAGAATTTTCAGTTTAACCCTTCGTGCACCGGCAAATGCAATCTCTGTAAGAGATAAAAAGCCTGCACCAATAATTAATAACAGGATAATGACAATATTTTGAAAAAGACTCACGAATCCACCTGTGGATTTATCATTATATTCTATACTTTTAAAACAAAATGCTGCAGGATGCAAATTCACTGGACGGAAGATACATCCATACCTCATATTATGGCATTAAAGCCATGGCTGTTAGATCGATTTATTGATTATTCAATCGCATCGATGAAAGATTAGCACAGCGCTAGTTTAGACACATTAATAATGTGAGAATTGTGAATTATTGGATAAAAACTCACGATTTTCTTCTTCAATCATTTGACGAGCAACATATAAAATTAACTGACGTAACCAACGATGCGCAGGATGATGGTGTAATAAAGGGCACCACGCCATTTTTAACTCAAATTCTGGAATATAAAAAGGAGGGTCTTTAATCAGTAAACTTTGACTTTTGGCTTGTAGACGTGCAATACGACTTGGTAATGTTGCAATTAAGTCAACATTCGATGCCAATAGTGCAGGCATTTGATAATGACGAGTAAATACAGAAATTTTCCGTTTTTGGCCAATACGTTCGAGTGCTTGATCAATCCAGCCTAATCCAGCCTGTTTTTCGGGATTAACACCAAAGCCAACGCCCATGCCTGTTTTTGATACCCAGATATGCTGTGCATCTAAATAACTTTTTAGATTTAAATTTGAAGCTGCTGGATGTTTTTGATTCAGTAAACAGGAAAAACTATCACGCCATACCAAGACCTGATGGAAGCTTTGCGGGATCTCATTAAAACGATTAATGGCTAAATCTACTTTACCTTGTTCCATATCTCGGTAAGAAACATCACTCGGTGTTAAGAAGTCTAAAACAATATTTGGTGCTTCGGAGCGTAATGCTTTGACTAAACGAGGAACCAGTGTTGCCTCTGCATAGTCTGACGTCATAATTCTAAATACACGATTCGATGTATATGGTCGGAACTCAGTACGTGGTTCCAGAATCATTGATAGGTCTGCTAAGGCATCACGAATACGTGGTTGAAGTTCTAGAGCGCGTTCGGTAGGTGTCATCCCTTCTGATGAGCGAATCAGGAGTGGATCATTAAAAAGATTACGTAATCGGCGTAAAATATTACTCATCGCTGGTTGGGTAACACCGAGTTGTTCTGCTGCACGTGTTACATTTTTTTCTCGTAAGAGAACATCGAGATAAATAAGTAAATTAAGATCGACACGCTCCAGATTCATAAAATAAATACCGAGAATAAAATTAATAAATTATTTTAATTATGCCATAAGCTGTCTGAATTGTGTAGAAAATACCAAGTAAAAAAGTAAATTTACCATGATAGATTTGAGTAAGCTGAAGATGTTGTTTTAGTTAAAGTCCATTGATTCTAGAGATATTTAACGAGGAATTACGTTGTTATCAATCCAGCTATCTAGCAAACGAAAACAATACATTATTATATTGAGATGTGATATGCGGCTAAACATTTAAAATTAGCGCTATTGTTATTCATCGCTGATGATTGGATTCACAGCGTGATTGATTGAAGCCTTTAAAAGTTTATTTTATCAACAGCATCATGGTGGCATAGCTTGGACTGTGGCCAGCGCAGAAAAATGAAAGGTAAAGCTAAATATCAGCATGTTTTTTAAAGTTTATGGTGTATTTAAAATGTCCCATATTCTGTGATCAGCAGGTGATCATGCTGATGTTACTTCTAGGAAAGTATTGACCCAAGACTTTAGTCTGATGCTGAATAATTAAACAAATTGTTTAGAATGTAATCAGTATGTAATTTTTAATAATTAATATTATTCAATGACTTAAAATATATTATAACAATTATATTACGACTTTAATCTATATATTTTTTAAATAAATACTGAAAATTAGTGGAGAATATTGGATTAATTTTAAAAGTCCATCTACTCTGTAGTTATGACAACGAATTGATCTAAATCCGAACACCTGATTCAAGTTGTGATTTTGAATCCTTCGTTGTAAAAAATCCTAATATTATTACAGGAATATATCATGACTACATATCAAACAGCGATTGATGCAATTCGTGAATTAAAAGCAAAATTCGGTAGTACTTGGGCAGACATTAGTCCTGAAGATGCTGCACGTATGCAAATGCAAAACCGTTTTAAAACTGGTTTAGATATTGCTAAATATACCGCTGCAATTATGCGTCGTGATATGGCTGCTTATGATGCAGATTCTAGCAAATATACTCAATCATTGGGTTGCTGGCATGGTTTTATCGCACAACAAAAAATGATTGCGAACAAAAAATACTTCGGTACAACTGAACGTCGTTATATCTATCTTTCTGGTTGGATGGTTGCTGCACTTCGTTCAGAATTTGGTCCACTTCCTGACCAATCAATGCACGAAAAAACTTCTGTTCCAGCGTTAATTGAAGAAATTTATACTTTCTTACGTCAAGCAGATGCGAAAGAACTTAACGATTTATTCCGCGCACTTAAAAAAGCACAAGAAGCTGGTGATACTGCTAAAGTTGCTGAAATTACTGCACAAATCGACAACTTTGAAACACATGTTGTGCCAATTATTGCAGATATCGATGCTGGTTTCGGTAACGAAGAAGCGACTTACTTACTTGCTAAGAAAATGATCGAAGCGGGTGCATGTGCACTACAAATTGAAAACCAGGTTTCTGATGCGAAACAATGTGGTCACCAAGCTGGTAAAGTTACTGTTCCACACGAAGACTTTATTGCTAAAATCCATGCACTTCGTTATGCATTCTTAGAAATGGGTCTTGATGACGGTATTATTGTTGCACGTACTGACTCTGAAGGTGCTGACCTTACTCAAAAAATCCCAGTGGTTAAAGAGCCAGGCGACATCGCTTCTCAATATATCAGCTACTTAGATACAACTGAAATTGATATTGCAGATGCAAAAGAAGATGAAATCTTAATCAAACGCGATGGCAAGCTTCACCGTCCTAAACGTTTAGCTTCTGGTTTATATCAGTTCCGTGAAAACACTCAAATTGACCGTGTTGTACTTGACTGTATCACGAGCTTACAAAATGGTGCTGATCTTCTTTGGATCGAAACTGCAACGCCAAACGTTGAAGAAATTGCACACATGGTGAACCGTGTTAAAGAAGTTGTGCCAAATGCTAAACTTGTTTATAACAACTCTCCATCATTCAACTGGACATTAAACTTCCGTCAACAAGCTTACGATCGTTGGGTTGCTGAAGGTAAAGACGTATCTGCATACGACCGTGCTAAATTAATGAGCGCAGAATATGACAATACTGAATTAGCTGCTGAAGCTGATGAGAAAGTACGTACATTCCAGGCAGATGCTTCTCGTGAGGCGGGTGTATTCCATCACTTGATTACACTTCCGACTTACCACACAGCAGCTCTTTCAACACATGAGCTTGCTCAAGGTTACTTCGGTGACGAAGGTATGTTGGCTTATGTAGCTGGCGTTCAGCGTAAAGAAATCCGTGGTAGCATTTCTTGTGTAAAACACCAGGCAATGGCGGGTTCTGACATCGGTGATGATCATAAAGAAATCTTCTCTGGTGATAATGCGCTTAAAGCACATGACGATAAGAAAAATACTATGAACCAATTCTCAGCTTAATGATGAGATCGGGTATTCATCTTGGATAATGATTTGAATTAGTCAAGATGAAGTCAAGAAATAAGGTTGTCTATTTGGCAACCTTATTTTTTTGCATGATTGTTTAATAAAAATCATCAAGATATTATTTGCATGTTAGATGTGCATATCAATATTTAAACCAAGTAGTCGAATTAAAATAATTTAAAAGAATCTTATTGTTGGCGATATTGTGGGATGCTGGATGATGCTTTCATTTCACTGATTTAAAAGTAAACGCAACTATTGGAAAATATCCATAGCCTCTCAAACCAAGTATCTTAGCTTAACAGCGTAATGTATGAGATGAATATGTTATAGGATATTTTTTGTGTCGGCTTTTAATCGCTATATACAGCGAATTAATCTTGGTGATCTCATGGCAAATCTAAGCAAACTGCAATACTGTGAGAAAAATGTATTTAAGATAAAACCATCCAGATATAAGCGATTACACACCTTACCCTGAGGTAAAGCGTGTCTTGTAACTATGAGTCGGAACCGATTGGACTAATTTAAAGCATATAAATAAGTCTTTCACTCTGTTTGTAGATATTGAGCAACAGCGTTAATGGTCATGATGATCAGTTAAGCTAATACCTATTTTAATAGTGGTGGAACGGCTTCGTAATTGATTTCTACGCGACGATTTTCTTGCCAAGCACTTTCATTATGGCCAGGATTAATTGGCATTTCTTTGCCATAACTGACAGCTTCGAGTTGATTTGGATTAACACCATTACTGACTAAAAAGCTTTCGACTGCTTTAGCACGACGTTCACCTAATGCCATATTATATTCACGGGTACCACGTTCATCGGTATGTCCAGTTAAGGCAACGCGTGAATTGGCATTGGCCATTAAATATTGAGCATGTGCTTGTAGGGTTTGATAGTCTTCGTTAGATAAATCACTACTGTCAAAACCAAAATAAACCACACGTTTTGCCAAATAGGCTTTATTGGCTTCAGTCACGCCTTTTGCTGAAGCACCCGCTAGATTTTGTGCGTTGAGGGCAGCATCTTCGCTTAAACCTTGTGTATTAACGGATAACGTGGTGTTTCCAGCGGCAAGATCACTGGTGGTGGTATTGCTTGTCGGTTTTCTGCTTGCACAACCAGTCATGACTAGTGATGTTGCCAATAATGGTAAGATAAACCATTGTACAAGTTTCATATCAGTCTCCATGGATTTATATTGATCAACATTGGGTATCATAATGTTGATATCTTGATGGCTTAAACTTAATATTGATTAGTTTTTAAGCAAGGAAATCGTAATCTATCGATTGAAGTAGCCACACTACACAGAGTTTAGCGACAATTCTTGATTATTTATACATTTACGATCAAGAACAAAACAGCATTTATTTTTAATATACCGTTTTGTTCTTTATTTTAAGTGAGTGACGTGCATATCACTTTAATTGATTATTGCAAAGGATTATTTAGGTGCCCAAGCTGGTTCGCGAACTTCACCTTGTTCACTCGGTAAATTCATTTTAAATCGACCATCTAAAGAGACGATTGAGAGTAAGCCACGTGAACCTTCTTGCGTTGCATAGACTACCATTTGGCTGTTAGGTGAAAAACTGGGTGATTCATCCAAACTGGTTGGGGTAATGATATTCACCACACCAGATTTAAGATCTTGTACAGCAATTTTATAATTACTGCCACTGCTTCGATGTACCAATGCCAGTTTTTTACCATCAGCACTTACTGCGCCACGTGCATTAAATGTTCCTCTAAAGGTCAAGCGTTTTGTACTTTCCGTATTTAGGTCATATTGATAAATTTGTGGTGCGCCACCGCGATCTGAGGTAAAGATAAAAGACTGGCCATCTGGCATATAGCGAGCTTCGGTATCAATTGAACTATCATGTGTTAAACGTTTTAATTCTCGACTTTGTAAATCCATTTGGTAAATTTCGGGATTACCATTCATGGATGCTGTAAAGAGCATTTTTTTTCCATCTGGAGAGAAACTTGGTGCACCATTTAATCCACGAAAGCTGGCTAATTTTTCACGTTGGCCTGTTGCTAAGTCTTGCAGATAAATAGCAGGACGTTTGGTTTCAAAAGATACATAAGCAATTTTTTTGGCGTCAGGTGTCCATGTTGGTGATAAAATTGGATCACGTGAAGTCAAAATAGTACGCGGTTGTTCGCCATCTGTATCCGCAATTTGTAAGGTATAGCGTTCAGCCGGTGTGGCTGGATTACGTAGAACATAAGCGATACGACCGCTAAAATCACCTTTAATGCCTGTGAGTGCTTCATAAATGGCATCACTAATCATATGGGCTGCAGCACGGATTCTACTTGCAGGAACATTAAGAACTTCATTTAATAGATATTGTTGTTTTTGCACATCGTAAAGCTGATACTGTACATCATATCCACCATTTGGATTTGTTTTGACTTCACCAGTAACGACATAAGGAACGCCTGCTGTTTGCCAAGCAGCGGCATTGGGTTGATTTAAACTTGCAGTTGCAGCTAAATTTTTCGATGAACTGGTAAATTTCCCAGAATGATTTAAATCATTTTCGACAATCGTGTAGATCGTTGCATCATTTAAAAAAGGAATAATGGCAATTTTAGGCGCCTCTTCAGGAGCTTTAGCAATTTCTAATTGGAGTTGTGCTTGTGCACTGACACATAATGTTGCGCCTAAAGCAGTAAAAATAGCTAAGCAGAGTAGATGTTTTCGTGTCTTTTGCATCATTGGTTGTTTACTCAAATCAAAAAGATTTTTTCTCTGTTGTGATTATTTGACATAATGGCACGATTTTTTTTTATTTAAAGTATCTCCTGATTAAGAACTGTAAAAAAACACTAAAAATAAGTAATAAGTAATAAAATAGTATTAAAAATCAATAGGCCATAAAGAGATTATGGCCTGAATTTGATTATTTGGAGGTAAAGGTTGAACTAAAGGATCGAGCTTCTTTACGCGCATCTGCATCTGCAGGCATTGGGTATGGTGCTGCTGCACGAATTGCAGCTTCAATACTGGCTTTCATATCTGGATCGCTTGAATTTACAATGACAGATTGCACTGCACCACTATCACTTAATGTGACGCGAGCCGTTGCTTTTTTACCATTTGAACCCGTTGGTGTATCCCAAACCCGATAGATTTTACTTTCAAAATCTTTCTTTGCTGATGAGGCTATACGTTTCGCTTCAGCTTTTTTATTGGCTGATTCTTCAGCTGCCTTTTTTGCTGCGGAGGCTTCTGCATCGGCTTTAGCTTTAGCTGCTGCATCGGCTTTGGCTTTAGCTGCTGCATCAGCTTTAGCTTTGTCTGCTGCGTCGGCTTTGGCTTTAGCTGCTGCATCGGCTTTGGCTTTAGCTGCTGCGTCGGCTTTGGCTTTAGCTGCTGCGTCGGCTTTGGCTTTAGCTGCTGCATCGGCTTTGGCTTTAGCTGCTGCGTCGGCTTTGGCTTTAGCTGCTGCATCGGCTTTGGCTTTAGCTGCTGCGTCGGCTTTGGCTTTAGCTGCTGCATCGGCTTTGGCTTTAGCTGCTGCGTCGGCTTTGGCTTTAGCTGCTGCGTCGGCTTTGGCTTTAGCTGCTGCATCGGCTTTGGCTTTGTCTGCTGCGTCGGCTTTGGCTTTAGCTGCTGCATCGGCTTTGGCTCTAGCTGTTGCATCGGCTTTGGCTTTAGCTGCTGCATCGGCTTTAGCTTTAGCTGCTGCATCGGCTTTGGCTTTAGCTGCTGCATCGGCTTTGGCTTTAGCTGCTGCATCGGCTTTGGCTTTGTCTGCTGCGTCGGCTTTGGCTTTGTCTGCAGCATCGGCTTTGGCTTTAGCTGCTGCGTCGGCTTTGGCTTTAGCTGCTGCATCGGCTTTGGCTTTGTCTGCTGCATCGGCTTTAGCTTTTGCAGCCGCCTCTGCTTTATTTTTTACTTCTACTTCTGCTTTTTTAGCCTCTTCAGCTGCTTTTTGAATGGCTATTAATGCATCGGCTTTGGCTTTTTCTGCAGCATCGGCTTTGGCTTTTGTTTCTAGTTCTGCTTTTTTAGTATCTTCGGTGGCTTTAAGATCTAAGCGCTGTATATTTTGAGTAGGAGTAGGCACTGGAATGATTGGTGCGTTAAGTTCAGCATCATTGGTCTGCGTTATTTCCAAATTCAGGTTTTGATCTGTAGTTTCATTAAAATCAGTAATGTTTTGTAGGTCACTTGGTTTGATTAAGACTGTTTTAATGGGTTGAGGTGGTTTGGGGGGAGTGCTCATACCCCAATAAATTAAACCAACAATAGCAACCAGATGTACACTTAGCGTAAATCCAATTGCGATAGCGTTTTGTTTGAAAGGGGGGCGATGAAAATCTTTCATTTAGTTTAATGGCTCAGTCAATAGACCTACTTGAGTTAATCCAGCTTGTTGCAGACTATTCATTAGTGACATGACATCACCATATGAGCGTGTCTTGTCACCTTCAATAATCACATTAAGCTGCTGATTTTCAGCTTGAGCTGAACTTTGAGCTTCAGTAAGAATAGTGGTTAATTGATCTATACTGAGTGGTTGATTAGAACCTAAATTTTTATATTTTAAAAAATATTGTCCATTTTTATCTAAACTGACAATCGCAGGTGTTTGTGCAGATTCTATAGGCGTATTATTGGCTTGTGGTAAATCAACTTTTATTCCACTGGTAATCATGGGGGCTGTTACCATAAAAATGACTAAAAGTACCAGCATAACATCAATATAAGGTACGACATTCATGTCACTTTTAAGAGGTTTTTTAATACGCTCGAAACGTCCTGAACGCTGAATTGCCATTATTCTATATCCTGATGAGAACTTAGAGATTGACGTTGCAATAATGCAATCATTTCTTCTGCAAACAGTGCACGATCTGAATAAATTGACTCTCCTTTTGCGGTGTAATGGTTAAATGCCAAAACAGCAGGAATCGCTGCAAACAAGCCAATTGCTGTTGCAATCAGTGCTTCTGCAATGCCCGGCGCAACTGTTGCCAAGGTGACTTGCTCTACATCAGCCAAGCCAATAAATGCATTCATGATACCCCAAACTGTACCGAATAAACCAATATACGGTGCAACAGAACCAATACTGGCTAATGCGCTTAGGCCGGCTTCTAAACCACTTTGGTCACGACTAAGACCGACGCGTAAAATACGCTCAGTACCTTCAATGGTTTGATTTGTTGATGCTTGGCGTTTTTTTAGCTTAAAGAATTCTCCTAAGCCTTGATAGAAAATATCTTCTAAACCAACACGTTTAGAATTAAGTTGAGCATTATTATAAAGGGTATTGAGTTCAGCCCCAGACCAAAAAATTTTTTGGAAATGTTCATCTTCAGCATGCGCTTTTTTATAACTCATATGTAACTTAGCAATTAAATACCAGCTATACAGTGATGCGAATAGCAGCAAAAGCATGATGAATTGAACAACAGGGCTTGCTTGAAGAATAAGATCTGATACGTGAAGTGTTGATTCTAATTGAGTTGCCATAGTTACATTGAGCCAATTAATTTTTTTAGTCCTGTTCCAATTCTTTGCGAATCAGTTCATGAATCTCTTTAGGTAATCTGACCGGTCTCATCGCATCAGTACTAATACATGCTAATTCAACTTCGCCAGATGCTAGCATAATTTCACCACGATAAATATTTTGTTGCAACACAAAAGATGTCGCTTTACAAGAAACCACACTTGCAGTGACTGTAATTAAATCATCCATTAAAATTGGACGCATATATTTGACATTTACTTTATGAACAACGAAGTGATAATCTTTTTGGTGCCAGTAGTGATCAATTCCTGATGCACGTAACCATTCGGTACGTGTCCGTTCCATAAAACGGATATGATTGGCATGGTAAACAATACCACCGGCATCTGTATCTTCAATATAGACACGAATGTTGAATTCAAATTTATTTGCCATGAGCGTTTTTCACTATTGGTGTTGTAAAAAATTGCAGTCCATCCACTATCATTAAGCGATTTCTTTCGCACTTAATTTTAGTGTAAAGCGCTGTATGAATGGGGTTGAAGTTTATCACTTTGACTGTGTTGTCCAATGGCACAAGATTTCAAATATAATCTAGCGGATGGTTTTATGACCATGATTGTCATACTTAGCGCGACTTCACTGTTATTTTAGCCGTTGGAATTGATGTTGATACATCTAAAGATATATCTATTTAATTATGTGATAAATATTCAATCATGATGATTGAAAAAAAAGGGTTGGCTTGGCTTGTAAGGTATTATTGCTTTGATTTAGAATTGTATTTAAGATATTGAAAAATATTATTAATTTTATTATAATGATTGTGATTTAATTTGAGTATAATTTTTATTGCGCTTAAAAAAATAGTTGAGCTGTGATGCTTGAAGGTGAAAAAATAATCTGTTAATTTGTGAATAATAAGATAATAAAAAGCAATATGAGGTGAAAATTAAAATCATGAATGTAATTTCGACAACGACAACAACTCACCTACTTGGTCAGGTTTTATCTGTAGAGTGTTTTTCACGTGAAATCTTGGAACATATTACACATAAATGGTCAATATTGGTTTTACATTGCTTAAGTCAGGGTGTTCATCGCTTTAGTGAACTCAAAAATCGTATTCATGGCATTAGTGAGAAAATGCTAGCGCAAACTTTAAAAATTCTTGAAAAAGATGGGTTTATTCTACGCACGGTTTATCCAACAGTTCCACCAAAAGTAGAATATCAATTGACACTTATTGGATCGCAAGTGGCTGAAAAAGTTAATCATTTAATTGATTGGGTACAAAATAATTTGGTTCATTTTATTGAAAATAAAAGTTAATTCATAATTGTGATAAATTGACCATTAGATCGAATGATGATGGCTGTGAAACAGGGTTGAAGACAACCACTTTTCACAGCCATATTATTTATAAGGACTGGATAATCAATCAAATAGATATTTACCCTTTGTTTTAATTGATATTTCTAATTTAAGTATAACAATATACCTTAATAATAATGGAAAATTACATGGATAAGTGTTAATAAATAAAGCCATGAACAAGGTTAGTTCATCAGTGAATAAGCATGCATTGATCTGTATTGGCAGATAAATGTCGCGTTCATGTGCAATAAAAATGAAAGTAAGGATATTTACGTTGAAAAATTTTCAGTTAAGTCATGTCTTTGTTCGATCAAATAGATGGCTTCGATATGGACTTTTAAGTCTAAGTTGTACATTTATGGCAGGATGTCAGAGTGTTGCAACCTCTCAGACACATTCATCACATCAAAAAGTCACTATTCAGCGTGATCATTTTGGTAGTCCACATATTTATGCGGATGATTCTTATGGATTATTTTATGGATATGGTTATGCCGTAGCGACAGATCGTTTATTCCAGATGGAAATGTCAAAACGGACAGGACAGGGTACAGTTGCAGAGGTACTGGGGGCAGAATATCTTAAATATGATATTGCGACACATAGTCGTTTTGATCCCGAACAAATTAAACAACAATTAGCACAGCTTTCTCCAGAAGATCGAGTAATATTTGATGGATATGCGGCAGGTTTTAATAACAGAATTCAAGAAGTATTAAAAAATCCTGCATTAATGCCAAAAGAGTTTATTGATTATAATTTTAAACCATCGATTTGGCATTCAGAAGATATTGTAATGATTTGGGGAGGATTGATCTTAAATCGTTTTTTTGCAGCCAGTTCAGAAATTACCAATCTAGATTTATTGACACAATTACAAGCTGAAAAAGGACAGACTGAGGGTTTAAAAGTATATCAACAACTTCGTTGGCTTGATGATCCAAGTGCACCTACAATTATTGAATTTAAGTCCAAACTTCCGATTGCAGAGAGCGAAAATGCAACTTTAAGCCGAATACACCCGATTTCCAAACAGGCCGCAGCGCATTATTTAGCAGATTCTCGTATGGCTTTAGGACAGGGAGTCATTGACGGTGTGCCAACAGCCAGTAATGCATGGCTGGTCAAAGGTGAAAAAACTCATGAAGGCCATGCAGTATTATACAATGGACCTCAACAAGGCTGGTATACGCCTGCAATTACTTATAGTGTCAGTTTACATGGTGCTGGATATAATTTAACTGGAATTACACCATTAGGTTTACCTGCGATTTTATTTGGGACCAATAGCCAAATTGCATGGGGCTCAACGGTGGGATCATTAGATACCAATGATTTTTATCAATTGAGCTTAAATCCAAATAATCGCAAAGAATATTTATATCAAGGCAAATATATTCCATTAGAACATCGTCAAGTCAACATTAAGGTACGTGGACAGCCTGATCATATTTTAGATGTTTATAAGAGTAAACAAGGCTTTATTCATGCTTGGGATGAGCAGAATCATCTTGCTTATGCGCAACGACGGAGTTGGGAAGGTGTTGAAGTTGAAACTTTATTGGGATGGGCCAATGCTGCTAAAGCGACGAACTGGGATGATTTTTTAAAACAAGCAAGTCGTGTTGCAGCCTCTATTACTTGGTTTTATGCGGATATTGATAATAATATTGGTGTTGCTGCGTTGGGGCGTTTACCTATACGACCAATCACTCAAAATGTGCAGTTTCCGGCACAGGGCGATGGCAGTATGGAATGGCAAGGCTTTTATGATTTTTCTTTTAATCCAAAAGAATATAACCCAGAAAAAGGTTATATTGTGAGTTGGAATAATAAAGCTTATGCTGATTTACGTTCAGACTCTTCTAATTTTTCTTATGTTGATCGCGTCAATGAATTAATTGCTCCCTTAGAAAATCAACAAAAACTCACGCAACAGCAAATTTGGCAAATCAATCAAACTGGTGCTTGGTCCGATTTGAATGCTCGTTATTTTATGCCAGCAATGATTCAAGCTGCTCAGAGTCCACAAGCATCACAAGCAGTAAAAAGATTATTACCGTTATTAACCGCATGGGATTATCAATTACGTCCAGATCAGAAAAATCAGTATTATCAAGGTGCAGCACCTGTAATTATGCGTGCTTGGTTAAATCAAATGATTGAATTGGTATTAAAACCAAATTTATCTGAAAGTATTTATAATCGATATACAGATATGCTGTATCCAGTGGATCAAGATCCAAGAAGTACGCAACCTGCCAGTGCTGCAAAACTGATTTGGAATGCACTACAAGCCGAGCAATCAACTGTACCTCAATCTATAGATTTTTTACAGGGACAAACCAGTCAGACGGTGGTCTTAACTGCGCTGGAAAATGCTGTCCATGATTTGGAGAAACACTATCATTCCAATGATCCAAAGGATTGGAAAATTCCTGTCGCAACCATGGGGTTTTCCACTAAAAATTCTATTGGTATCCCTTGGGCTGATCTGGCTTATCAACAAAAAACCATGGTTTATGGCAATACGGGCAGTGCTTCATTTCAAGTGGTCCTTGATCCTAAGCAGGTGACGATGTGTTCAATTCTAGCACCGGGTCAAAGTGGTTTTATTGATCAAAATGGACAGGCTGATGCACATTTTTCTGATCAGCTTACACTATTCCAAAACTATACATGTAAAAAAGATACAGTAAATCAAAGAACAACTATACACAATCATTAACAGCGATTAGGATTGGTGACGATTATATACGGTATAGATTTGGTCTGTTGATATCATTGCAGCAGACCAAATGATCTGGTGTAGCGTTGTATGATATTGTCATCATGCTTATCGGAATAATATGTGAATAAGTGGTATTTTTTGAATAAAGAATATAAAAAATAGTCATGATGAGTAAAGATAAAAAAAACATTCGTGAAATTTATTGTATTGTTGCATAAATCTATTCGAGAAATACTTTAATATATGGCAGAATAAGCGATTTTATAGTTTTTAGAGGATTGGCATTATGCGCTTTGTTGATGAAGCAGTCATTACCGTAGAGGCTGGCGACGGTGGCAATGGCGTAGCCAGTTTTCGCCGTGAAAAATTTGTACCCTTTGGGGGGCCAGATGGTGGTGATGGTGGTCGTGGCGGCAGTGTTTATATTGAAGCAGATGATGATACGAGTACCCTTGTTGATTATCGCTATACGCGCAGATTTCGTGCTGAACGTGGTAAAAATGGTGCAGGTGCAAACTGTGCAGGCCGTGGCGGTGAATCGATTGTACTGAAAGTACCTGTAGGGACCACCATTGTTGATACAGATTCTGGCGATATTATTGGTGATTTGATTGAAGACGGTCAACGCGTATTGGTTGCCAAAGGTGGCGATGGTGGTTTAGGTAATACCCATTTTAAATCCTCTACCAATCGTACACCACGTAAATGTACCCATGGTTTTAAAGGCGAATTCCGTGATATTCGTCTAGAATTAAAAGTACTGGCAGATGTCGGTTTATTGGGTATGCCAAATGCGGGTAAGTCAACCTTTATTCGTGCAGTTTCTGCAGCTAAGCCTAAAGTTGCAGATTATCCATTTACCACCATGGTGCCTAATTTAGGTGTGGTGGATGCTGATCGTCATCGTTCATTTGTGATGGCTGATATTCCTGGCTTAATTGAAGGTGCAGCAGAGGGCGCTGGCTTAGGAATTCGTTTTCTAAAACATTTAGCACGAACTCGTATTTTATTACATATTGTTGATGTACAGCCGATTGATGGCTCTGATCCTGTCCATAATGCGCGTGCAATTATGGCTGAATTAGAGAAGTTTTCTCCCGCTTTGGCAAAATTACCGATGGTTTTGGTTTTGAATAAATTAGATCAAATTCCTGAAGATGCTCGTGAAGAATGGTGTAATCACATTCTACAAGAATTAGATTGGCAAGGCCCAGTATTTAAAACATCTGGTTTAACTGCTGAAGGAACGAAAGACGTCGTCTACTATTTGATGGATGAAATTGAAAAGCAGCATGAATTAGAAGTTGAAAATCCTGAATATGCTGCAGAAATGAAAGCCTTCCGTGATCAGTTGGAAGCTGAAACACGTGAACAAACCATTGCTGCAAAAGAAGCTTATCGTGAAATGCGCCGTCAACAGCGTCTTGAAGGCCTTTTGGCTGAAGATGATGAAGATGATGAAGATGATGGTGAAGCAGAAGTGTATTACGTACGTTAATCACGCAATAAAGTAAAGTGTGACTGAGGACAAGATGATAGAAGTGGTAGATGGACAGCGTCAGCTTAAGGGCTGTAAACGAATCGTTGTTAAGATTGGATCATCTTTACTTACAGCAAATGGGCAAGGTTTAGATTTAAATGCAATTTCGCATTGGGCACAGCAAATAGCCAATCTACACCGTGCAGGACATGAAATTATTTTAGTGTCATCAGGTGCTGTTGCAGAGGGAATGGTTCGTATGAAATTGACACAACGACCCACCGATCTACCCAGTCTTCAGGCGTGTGCTGCTATTGGTCAAATGGGCCTCATTCAGACTTGGTCCAGTGTATTAGAACAATTGCAGATTCAAACGGCACAAGTACTGTTGACCCATGATGATCTTGCTGATCGTCGCCGTTATCTAAATTCATGTGATGCATTACAGCATTTAATTGACTGGCGTGTGATTCCAGTCATTAATGAAAATGATACTGTATCGACAGATGAAATCCGTTTTGGGGATAATGATACCTTAGCTGCCATGGTTGCAGGTCAAGTTCATGCAGATCTGCTGATTATTTTAACGGATCAGCAAGGCATGTTTGATTCTGATCCACGTTCAAATCCAGAGGCCAAGCTATTTGATACAGTTCGTGCCTTAGATGATCGTTTGTTTGATATGGCAGGGGGCGGTGGCAAATTTGGTCGTGGCGGTATGTTGACCAAAGTCAGAGCTGCGCGTCTAGCGGCAAAATCAGGTTGTCCGACATTAATTGCCAGTGGCGATAGTGATCACGTCCTATCTCGTTTGATGTCAGGTGAAATGCTGGGTACTTTATTTGTCACTGATAATGATCGAATCACTGCACATCAGCAATGGTTGGCAGCACATTTACAGACAGCAGGTCGTTTAGTGATTGATGATGGTGCCATCAAAGCCATTAAAGAAAATCATCGCAGTTTATTGCCTGTTGGTGTAAAAGCTGTTGAAGGTCACTTTGAACGTGGTGATGTGGTGGAATGTGTCGATTCCGAAGGTGGACGAGTTGCGGTAGGGCGTGTAAATTTTAGTTCACGTTCTGCTGAAATCGTGAAAGGTTTATCATCAGATAAAGTTTATCAAGTTTTAGGTGAAGCACGCTCTTTAGAGATGATTCATCGCAATCATATGGCGATTTACTAGCAATTCCTATCATAATGTAATATTACACTAAGGCTTGATTCCAAAAGGGATTGAGCCTTTTTGTTATGTGATGCAATAACATGCAATAGACTACGATGGGAGGTTAAGCAGAGCTTAAATGGGAGGTTAAAAAAATTAATCGCCATAACTTTTAAATACTTTTAACGATATGAATTATTGAGAAATAATATTGCTGTTTAACGTGTATATGAATGCTATTCAGCCTTGATCGGGTTACTTTATATTTACATGCTTATCCTAATCATTGATATTTAACCAGCTCTAATTGTAACTGTGATCCAGTTTATCTTTCACTTAAATTAGACGGGTTGAAAGCTTGTTTTTTGACCAGATTTTACATTTACTCATGCTTCATTTTTTAGTAAAGCTTAAAGTCAATCTATCAATTGATTTAAATTTAGAGGCGTATCTGTATTGCATTTAAGTAGTTGTAATGTATTCACAATATCTACTTTAAGGTGTTGTAAATCAGTAATTTTTTTATCAATTTGAATAACTTTTTGCTGTAATTTATTTTCTAAATCTTTTTTATACAACTGGTTATCTTGAATTTCAGGTAGAAATATGCGGATTTCTTCTAATGTAAATCCTAGTTTTTTTGCTGTACGAATAAACTGAAGTCGAACCAGATCTATTTCACAATATAGTCGATATCCATTATCTTGACGTAATGGACTCTTCATCAGTCCTTTTTTTTCATAGTAGCGTATTGTGTCAGTCGATACATCACATTTCTTAGCTAATTTACTAATATTCATGCTTTATTCCAATATAGATCACTATTGACTTTGGAGTTAACTCTAAGGTTTAGGATAAATTTTTTTATGAACTAGTCAAATTTTTATCCTAGAGAATATTAATGAATATCATGCAATATCAAAAAATCGTAAAAGCGTCAGCACTTTATGACTTCGTATTTACATTACCTTTTGTAACACCATGGACATTTCAAGTCGTATATAACATATTAAATTTAATAGCACCTATACCTTCTTTTGCACCCTCACATATTTTGTTTGTGAATCTATTTGGTTCAATTGTAATTGTATGGTCAGTACTAAGAATTCGACATCCTTTACCACAATATGGATTTTATGACTCAATTGGCCGATTGCTGTTTTCAATATGGTTTATCTATAACATTGTGTTTTATAAGACACATCCAATGATCATGCTATTTGCATTATTGGAAGTATCATGGTTTATCATTCAAGCTTATGGTTATTGGCGTATCAGTCAAAGTTATCGAATTATGTCGATAAATCATCGTTAGATTTTGAACTAAATCGAGTTGTGATAAAAGTTTTGCTGATGGCTAAATTTTTAATTATTAAATAATTAAAAAACTTAATTCTTTCTTCTTAATCGGTTGTAATTGTAGCTGCTGCTGTACTAACCTTTTTTAATCACTATAGAATGTAAAATATCGTAACAGTATAAAAAATTTTATGCTAAACATAGCTGTTTTACCATGATGATCTATTTAATTGTTGAGGATATTCTATGTTACAAAAAGCATCTGAAAGTGATTTTTCTACTCTGATTGATATTTGGGAAAGTGCAGTAAGAGCGACGCATCATTTCTTGCCTGAAGAGGAAATTATTCGCTTAAGACCTTTAATACTTAATGAATATTTTTATCAGGTATTACTTTATAAATATGTTCAAGATGGAAAAATATTAGGTTTTATGGGGACAAGTAGTGACAATATAGAAATGTTGTTTATTGATCCCATATTTAGGGGGAAAGGGATAGGGCGGATTTTAACTAATTTTGCAGTCACAGCATTAAAAATAGACAAAGTAGATGTTAATGAACAGAATCTTCAGGCAGTGGGATTTTATGAAAAATTAGGGTTTAAAATAATAGCTCGGTCTGAATTAGATGGTCAAGGTAAGCCTTATCCAATTCTGCATTTAAAAATTTAGTCTTGCTCAAATTAATATAATTTGCACGACACTAAGTTAATAAAGTGAGTTTATGAGATGAATTTTTATCACTTTATTAAATTATACAGTCTAAGTTTTATGTAAGATTCGTGTTTAATAAAAACTACTTAATTTTTAAATACATCGCACAACGACTTTCTCTTGAAAAGCCTGCTGATATTTCATCATTGATAATATCCGCTAGATAAATTGGTAAATTATTAATAAATATCTTAAATCCAAGTTTTTCATAAAAGAACTGATTCCAGATAACATTCTTAAATGTTGTCAATGTGATTTGTTTTATTTCTGCTTTTTTTGCCTGATCAATTAGTGTCTGGATGAGCTGTCGACCAATACCTTGTTTTTGGCAAGTTTGATCGACATCAACTTCTAATATATATAAATCGTTATTATATTTTTTTGAATATAAAAAACCTACAAGCTGACCAGATTCATCGATCGCAACAAATGCATAATAATCTGTTATAAATTTGATATGCAATTCACGTGTAATAGTTTCACTGTCAGCAATCCAAGCTAAGTGAGGTATAGTGAGAAATACTTTTGAGGCGGACTTTTCTATTGAAATAAGTTGGTCTATATCAGATAAACAGGCAGTTCGAATAGAGTATTTTGAATGAGGTAATGGGATCATTATTAATAATATCCGTTAACGTTTTTAAAATTAACATGATGGCAATAATATTGGGCGATTATACGAAATGCGAATGTTAGAATCCATTTAAATGTGCAAATTAGATACTACTTTTTGGCTATTTTTTATAAGCTTTTATCTCTATTATCATAAAAACACGCAGTCTATTACTGTTTGAGTGAATATTTATTTTGTCCGTAATACATAAAAATAATTTATCGTTTAAGCCGAGATAGATATATCACAGAATTAGCAGTTAAATATTTTAATACTTAATAATTGATATTTTAAAATCATACAGCATATATGAGCAATTATCGACTATAACCTAGGGTCTGATGGCAAAATGGATTGAGCCTTTTTCTATTGTAATCATAGATCAATGGTGAGTAACATCTAGCGAATTAAATAAATCATCAACGGTAAAGAAAAAGCAGAAAGTATCGTTTGTAGACTGATAATTCCAGCCATTAATTCATGATCACCTTTTAAAATTTTAGTAAGAATATAAGCAGAAGATGCAGTTGGAATAGAGAAAAAAATCATGATTGCGATAAGGTTAACTGATGCTAATGGAATGAAATAACTTAATAAGATAACAAATGAGGGAATTAGAATTAATCTGATTAAACTGACGGCAAGGGCTTTTTGATAATGTTGCATGATCACGGTTAGTTCAATAGCAGAACCTACACATAATAAGCCCAGCATTAAACTGCTATTGGATAAAATAACCAATAAGCTTTCCAGTCCTTGCCAGATTGGGATTGAAAAGTAGTTGCAGATTATCCCTAGAATACATGAATTAATTAAAGGATTTTTTATTAAAGCAATCGTGATATTGGTAAAATTTAGCTCAGATTTCGCTGTAAGAGAAATGATAGATACGATATTCACTACGGGTATGCTTAAGGCTAAGATACTGACTAAAATGCTTTTGATTTGTTCATTGTTAAAGCTGAGTGCAATGGATAAGCCAATATAAGTATTAAAGCGAATAAAGCTCTGAATATATACACCTATACGTTGAATTGGTGTTTTACGTATTTTAGCGATTAAATATGTGGTGATGATGATTATACTGATGACAATCGCGATGATCATCAGTGTTGATTTTAGATCTAAGATATTGGTTTCGACTTTTGCCAATGATAGAAATAAAAGTGAAGGAAATAAAATATAGTAATTTAGTCGTTCAGCACCATCCCAAAAATTCAAATTTAAAAGTTCTTTCGATTTTAAAAAATATCCTAATAATATTAAGCTAATACTAGGGAAAAATATGGAGATTAGACTAAACATAAGCTTTTATACGATGTGATGTTTAATGTTTTTAAAGCGTAATTAGTTCGATATAGATTGATATGAATTCTATAAATTGCCAAAAATCTTTAAAAACCAACTGGATATGAAATAAAAAAATTATATCATGATGAACAATAATCACGTTTTAAATCAATTATTAAGCAGAGATGATTACGTCATCTATTTAACATTGATCAGCCCGATTTGCTCATTCTGGATGGTTTTAATATAAAACTAATCTATAGTCATGATAAAATGAGTTTTTACTCATATTAAATCTGATGACATTTGTTCAATTAGAAATTTTTTCTATGCTTGCGCAATTGAAAAGTTTTACAGCGGTAGCAAAGCGGTTAAATATTTCACAATCTGCTGTATCACATGCATTAAAAGCATTAGAACAACAATGGAATGTACGTTTATTTTATCGGAATAAAAATGAGGTTGAACTGACCGTACTTGGTGAAGAATTATTAATTTATAGTAATGATATCTTACATAGTCGATATGGTTTAGAGCAAAAAATTGCCGCATTCAACGGCATTCGATCAGGTACAATCAGAATAGGCTCGTTTGGTGCCTCTTCATCAAATGTCCTAATTCCGCTCATTTTAGAAAAATTTATTTTAAAGTATCCAGAGATAGAAATTTTAATTGAGGAAGGAACAGATCAACAAATTGCACAGTGGCTTATTGAGGGTAAAATTGATATTGGTTTTAAAGTGCTGCCAGATGATCGTTTTTATACCTATCCTATTATTGAAGATATTTTTGTTGCTTTAATTCCTAAAAATTATCCACTCGCGCAAAATAATGCTGTTTCTTTACAGCAAGTGATTGAGTATCCATTTTTAATGACTGCTGCTGGGAGTCAGGAACATGTGAGTGACATGTTTAAAAAAGCCAATCTAACACCCAATATTAAATGTACTTTTTCGCAAATTTTAACCATTATTAATATGGTGAATAATCAGATGGGAATCTCTATTGTTGCCGATATGGCAGTAGATAAAAGTATATTAAGTTTATACCCAAATGTGAGTAAACATCCTTTAATACCCAATGTTAAAAGGTCGATAGGCTTGGCTGTAAAAAGTCAAAATCATCTTTCACCTTTGCTTGAAGCATTTATTCGAATTGCACAATCAATTGAGTAGATCAATTATATAGATTAAGCAGTTATATGGTTTATTTTTTATAAATCAAAGGGTCATTCATATATCACTGCAATTAGCCCATCATCATGGATGGGCATATTACTTGACTCAAAACTGTAGCTGTTATTATAAGCGCATCATATGATTTAAATTTTATTTAATAATACCTTTATTAATTAATGGCTTGCAGCATGTAGAGTATATTTTAAGAATAAAGCGCATGATACGCTCTTGGTGTTGTTGCCATAATTTAAAACCAATCAAGTTCACTATAAATGCCAACGTAAAGCCTCCCAGAATATCAACAGGGAAATGGACGCCTACAAAAACACGTGACCAACCAACCAGCAATGCAACACAGAGTAATAATATGCCTAATTTTTTAAACGGAGAGAATAAATAAGAGAAAGCAATACAACTAAAAATGAGCATATGATCACTAGGAAAGGAACCATTGGCTGTATGCGCTAAAATTTGGTGACCGATACCTAAAGTGAAAGGTCTTGGAAAATAGAATAGATTAGAAAAACTTAAACTGATACAGAGTGCAATTGCAGTAAAAATAAAAGCTTTAAAAATATAGGTTTTAATCAGGGTGCCGCCACGTAACCAGCAGATCGCAAAAATCATGATCAACAGATACAGTAAATCATTGGCAATAAATAACCCAAATTTAGTCAACCAAGTAAAGCTTTGATTACTTGAGTTGATCAGGGTAAAAAGATCAAGGTTGAGTTGTGATGCAGTCATACAGTATAAGAGCAAAAAATAAAAATGCAATTTAGCAGAATATGTTTCAATTGAAAGTAAAAAATATTACATCTTTGTTACATACGGATAAGGATTTGATCATAAAAGCAAAAGCTTAAATAAAGCTTAAACGAAATAGAGGATAATCGTGTAGATTCGATACGTCTATGTGTGATCAATGTGATAGTGACTGGATGTCGGCGGATATACAACACAAAGTTTGCCTGTTAAAAATAAAAATATCCATGTAGCTTTCAAATATACCTGTTTAATATCCTTGGATATGGATGGATGAGGATTAAATATGGCATCTACTGTTTTGCATTAATATGGTTTATTAAAGAGATCTTGATGACTTGGCTAAACGCTTGCTAAATGGTTTTTGATCGGTTGTGTGTTTGATGGTTTTGTTGGATTATTTTTTCTACTGTGTATCAGGATTGCCATCATGTAATATGGCAATCCTATCTGATCGATTATTTAAATTGAATCGTACCACTGGCTGAAACTGATACTTTTGATTCACCGCCTGCCATTTCTTGTGGTGGAGCATCAGCACTGCTGGACAGTTTTGCCATTGCCATTTCAGCAAATACAGGGCGTGAATAATAATTTTGTGTATTAATTTGAAGGTTGACTAGGTTATAGCCAGATTTACTCCATGTCTGGGTTAATAATTGTGCACGTTGTTGCAGATTTTTAGATGCTTCGACAATCAGTTCATTTTCAACTTTACTGCGCTGTGCTTCTGAAACTGTAAAACTGACAGATTGGGTTTGAAAGTTTTGATGTAAGGCATTAATCAGTTCACTGGTTGCTTTAAAGTCTGTACTTTCAAGACGAATTTCAGCACGACCACGCCATTCTTGTAGTTTTCGATTGTCATTATTATAAACTGGATAAGAACTTTGTGCGCCTGTACTGAGTTTAACACTTGGATATTTTTTAGCTATTGCAATCGCCTGATTCATGGCTTGATTAATTTGAGAAGAAAGTAATGTGGGCTGTTTATTTGATTTCTCAATATACAATACGGCATGCATTTCATCATTTGCAACATCACGACTTGCTTCAGCTTGAATATTGGCAATATTGTAGTTGAGCGATGTATTATCTTGCGCATAAAGTGTTGAGCTGATACCTGCCATAAAGAGCAATGAAGTTGTCAAGAGATAACGCATATTGTGCCTTTCTGATTTAGAATGAGTTGTTTATAAATAACATATTTTTAATTTATGCGATATTTAAGTAGAGTTTGTGTGACATATGTAAGTAAACAATCGTGTTAAATTTCGTCAAATCAAGCCTTTATCATCAAATATACTTAAAGCAATTATCTTATTTATCTTTTTGATATTTAATATTTTATCCATAATTTTTACGCTGTTATTTTAGGGTGATATAGGCATAAAATACTGTTATATCAATGATATATTAATTAAAAATTGCAATAATCATCAATAAATGGTGATTAATATGATAACTTTTGTAAAAAAATGAGTATTTTCTTTACCTTGTCACACAGTCAGACCATAATCCCAACCAATAGTTAGATGGATATAAATTTTAAAGATTTTAAGCATTAAAACAGTTTATTTTCTTCAAAAATTAGGTATCATCGCGCTCCTAGTTATGTGAATAGATAAAAGTCTAACTAGATCTAAAAAGCACCGAGTCAAAGGACCGCAAGTCACCAGACTTATTTCTTTCAACCCATATCAGAGATGGTAATTCGATATGAGCGTTACTTCTGTAAACCCTGCCACCAATTCCACAAACGAATACTACTTGACTCGCCAAAGTCAGATGGAATCGAATGTGCGTAGTTATCCACGTAAATTACCGTTAGCGATAGCGAAAGCACAAGGTTGTTGGGTTACCGATGTTGAAGGTACAACGTACCTTGACTGTTTAGCTGGGGCAGGGACATTGGCATTAGGCCATAATCACCCTGCGGTCATTCAAAGTATTCAAGACACTCTCGCGAGTGGTCTTCCATTGCATACTTTAGACTTAACAACACCGTTAAAAGATGCTTTTACTGAAGCATTACTTGCGCAGTTACCTGGTGGTAAGGCTGAGTATTGTCTACAGTTCTGTGGTCCATCTGGTGCAGATGCCACAGAAGCAGCAATTAAATTAGCAAAGACCTATACAGGTCGAAGTTCTGTGATTAGCTTCTCCGGTGGCTATCATGGTATGACACATGGTGCATTGGCTATGACAGGTAATCTGTCTGCAAAAAATGCCGTCAATGGTTTAATGCCTGGTGTACAATTCATGCCGTATCCACATGAATACCGTTGTCCATTAGGTTTAGGTGGTGAAGCGGGTGTCGATGCATTAACCTATTATTTTGAAAACTTTATTGAAGATGTGGAAAGTGGTGTTACTAAACCTGCCGCAGTGATTCTTGAAGCGATTCAAGGTGAGGGTGGCGTGGTAACAGCACCCGTTAAATGGTTGAAAAAAATCCGTGAAGTAACCGAAAAGCACAATATTGTATTGATCCTTGATGAGGTTCAAGCTGGTTTTGCACGTTCAGGGAAAATGTTTGCCTTTGAACATGCTGGGATTGAGCCTGATGTTGTGGTGATGTCTAAGGCTGTGGGTGGAAGTTTACCACTTGCTGTTCTTGGTATTAAACGTAAGTTTGATGCATGGCAGCCTGCTGGTCATACCGGTACATTCCGTGGTAATCAGTTGGCAATGGGGACTGGTCTTGCTACGATCCAAACCATTCAAGAACAAAACTTGGCACAAAATGCAACTGAACGTGGTGATTTTTTACAAGCTGAACTTAAAAAATTAGCACTGGAATTTCCATGTATTGGTAATGTGCGTGGTCGTGGGTTAATGATTGGTATCGAGATTGTTGACGAACGTCAAAAAGCTGATCATATGGGCTCATTACCTGGTGATTCGCAATTGGCTGCGGCAATTCAAGCGGCATGTTTTGACCATCAGTTATTGTTAGAAAAAGGTGGTCGTAACGGTACGGTGATTCGTTTGCTTTGCCCGTTAATTATTACACAAGCTGAATGTGAAGAAGTAATTGTTCGCTTTAAGAAAGCAATTGCTGACGCACTTGTTGCAGTTCGAGGCGCATAATGGTTGATTTTGCAGAACATCGTAAAGCCTTATTCTGCAATGATGCACAATCCATTGCTGACTATCAGTCAGCAATGGGCGAAGCGGTGAAAGCCGTTTCTGCATGGTTGCAAAACGATCAAATGTATACTGGCGGAAGCATTAAAGCGCTGCGCAGCGCAATTGCATTTAATCCATCTAAAGATGGTATGGGTATACAAAAATCATTAGATCGTATGGTTGAACTTTTTCTCAATAAAAGTTTAAAAGTTCATCATCCTCATTCATTGGCACACTTACATTGTCCGACAATGGTGACCAGTCAGATCGCAGAAGTTTTGATTAATGCGACGAACCAATCAATGGATTCATGGGATCAAAGTCCTGCGGGTTCATTAATGGAAGTGCAGTTAATTGACTGGTTACGTCAAAAAGTGGGTTATGGTTCTGGTCAAGCAGGTGTATTTACCTCTGGTGGAACTCAATCTAACTTGATGGGCGTATTGCTGGCACGTGATGCTTGTATTGCAAAACATTGGCAAGATGAACATGGCCAGCCTTGGTCGGTACAGCGTGATGGTATCCCTGCTGATGCAATGCGGAATGTGAAAGTAATCTGTTCTGAAAACGCACATTTTTCTGTACAAAAGAATATGGCGATGATGGGCATGGGCTTTCAGTCAGTGGTCACTGTTCCAGTGAATGACCGTGCGCAAATGGATGTTGATGCATTAGCGAAAACAATGGCGCATCTTCATGCTGAAGGTAAGATTGTGGCATGTGTGGTGGCAACTGCTGGGACAACTGATGCTGGTGCGATTGATCCATTAAAAGAAATTCGTGACATTACCCAGCAATATGGCACATGGATGCATATTGATGCTGCATGGGGCGGTGCATTAATTCTATCGAATGATTATCGCTCGATGTTAGATGGTATTGAATTGTCTGACTCTGTGACCTTAGATTTCCATAAGCATTATTTCCAAACTATCTCTTGTGGTGCTTTTTTACTTAAAGATGAAGCTAACTATCGTTTTATGCATTATGAAGCCGAATATTTAAATTCTGCATATGATGAAGAACATGGTGTGCCGAATTTAGTATCAAAATCATTGCAGACTACACGTCGTTTTGATGCACTAAAATTGTGGATGACCGTTGAGGCATTGGGTGAAACGCTATATGGTTCAATGATTGATCATGGTGTCGTGCTGACACGTCAAGTTGCAGATTATATTCAAGCAACGGATGGTTTAGAACTATTGGTTGAACCACAATTTGCTTCTGTATTATTCCGGGTTGTGCCAGAAGGCTATCCAGTCGAATTGCTCGATAGTTTAAATCAAAATGTTGCTGATGAGCTATTTGCACGTGGTGAAGCCAATATTGGTGTAACTAAAGTAGGTCAAGTTCAATCTTTGAAAATGACCACCTTGAGCCCTGTTGCAACATTAGAGAATGTAAAAAATTTACTTGCACTGGTGCTTGCTGAGGCTGAACGGATTAAAGGTGCAATTGCTGATGGTTGTTATACCCCTGCGATTGACTAAATGTCACTCTTGAATCTATAAAAAAGCATCCAACTGGATGCTTTTTTATATAGGTTTATTTAAGAGTTGAAATATCGTATAAACCGCAACGATGATATATCTGGTAGAGCATTCTGGTATTGCTGTGTTTTATAGGATATTCAATCGATATGATGCATATACATAAAATGAAATATAATTGATAATTTTAAAAATTAATATATTGAAAATAGATGACAACAACAAAGACCACAGTTTAAATTCATTCATTTAAAATTGTGATATTCATTTTAATTATCATTAAAGCGTCATATTGTTGTAATCTCATTGTCATATTTCAAACTCAAAATGAACCTGACCAAAAGTACAACACACAATAAAAAGTGGCGTACTTGAATTAACGCTTCATAAAGAGAGAAGACAATGCGCTTAACGTATATCGCACTAGCTTTAACAGTTTCTGGGGAACTTCTAGCAACTACGGCAAATGCAGCTCGAGACACTATTCAAATTGCTGGATCTTCAACTGTTTTGCCATATGCCAGTATTGTTGCTGAAGAATTTGGTAATACATTTCCACAATTTAAAACCCCAGTGGTAGGTTCTGGTGGTTCATCAGGTGGCTTGAAACAGTTTTGTAATGGTACTGGTGATAACACCATTGATATTGCCAATTCATCGCGCAAAATTAAAGATACTGAACTTGCTGCATGTAAAAAAGCAGGTGTAAATCAAGTCATTGAGGTTAAAATTGGTTATGACGGTATCGTCTTTGCCTCAAATGCTAAAAAAGCAGCTTATAAACTACGTCCACAGCATGTCTATGCTGCGCTTGCAGCTGAACTACCAGCCAATGGTAAAATGATTCCAAACCCATATACTCGTTGGAATCAAATTGATAAATCGTTACCAAATGAACCGATTACTTTGGTGATTCCTGCTTCAAATCATGGTACACGTGAAGTATTCCAAGAGAAAATGGTAGATGTAGGTTGTGAAACCTATGCTGCGATTAAAGCTTTAGATAAAGATGCACAAAAGAAAGCATGTTCTAATTTCCGTAAAGATGGTCGTGTAATTGAAATTTCTGGTGACTATACTGAAACGCTAGCACGTCTAAAAACTTCACCAAGTGCAGTAGGCGTATTTGGTCTAGGTTTCTACGATCAAAATAAAGATAAATTACGTGTTGCAACGGTCAATAATGTTAGTCCATCTGAGCAAACCATTCTTAATGGTTCTTATCCAGTGTCACGTCCATTGTATTTTTATGTCAAGGGCGAGCATTTAAAAGCAATTAAAGGTTTACCTCAATTTACAGAATATTTTTTAAGTAAAAAAGTATCAGGTAAAGGCTCTAAATTAGATAAAGCAGGATTAATTTCATTATCTGATAAAGAAAGAGCACAAATACTGGCGAATGTTAAAGCTGGTAAAACAGTGAAATAATCGTTGTCTTTGATGTAAATTCACCAATGATTCGTCGTGATCATTGGTGATTTGTCTTAACAAAATTTTCCAAACAGTCACAATTGGAAAATCGTGGAGAATACATGAACTTGCTACTTATAGGTGTCTTATTGGCCATTATGGCTATCGCCTATCAAATTGGTTTAACCAAAAGTCGCAATTTGGCAGGTAAGGGCAATAACTCGGCAATGCTGCATTCGCGTCCCGGTTATTATGGTGCATTGGTTGCACTCTGGTGTGGTATTCCAGCTTTTTTAATTCTAATGGTATGGAATATTGCTGAACCTGCTATTTTAAAGCATGTGATTTTAAGTCATGTCCCAGCCAATATGGCGGCGACATTAGATCAGGCCAGTACTAGCGTATTGATTGATCGTGTTGAAGCGATTGCGTCAGGCTTTGGCGTAACAGATACCCCATTACCCTATGAACTTCAAGCAGCAGCACAGCTGGCACAGATTGAAATGATTGCTTCATTTGCCAAGTTAGCAGTGGTGATCTGTACCGCATTAATCTGTTTGGTTTGGGCCAAAAAACGCATTGGTAAGCAATATCGTGCGCGTAATCAAGTCGAAAAAGTCATTAATTTTGCTTTAGCATTATGTTCTGGTGTTGCTATTTTGACGACTGTGGGCATTGTGATGTCCATGTTTAGTGAAACCTTGCGTTTTTTTAGCTTTGTAAGTCCTATTGATTTCTTCTTTGGTACGCAATGGAATCCTGGTTTTAGTACGACTGGAAATGCAGATGGCAGTTATGGCTTAGTGCCATTATTGTGGGGAACCTTAATGGTGAGTGCAATTGCACTCTTGGTTGCCGTTCCTGTGGGACTCATGATTGCGATCTATTTAGCCGAATATGCCTCTCCTCGATTTCGTGCTTGGACGAAACCTACCATTGAAGTATTGGCAGGAATTCCAACTATTGTTTATGGTGTTTTTGCCTTGATGGTGATTGGCCCATTTATGAAGGCATTAGGTGCATCTATTGGCATAGATATCAATGCAACCAGTGCGCTGACAGCGGGCTTTGTCATGGGAATTATGATTATTCCATTTGTTTCATCTTTATCTGATGACATTATTACCCAAGTACCTCGATCATTACGTGATGGTTCTTTGGGATTGGGTGCAACTAAATCTGAAACGATTCGTCAAGTGGTTTTACCTGCAGCACTGCCTGGGATTATTGGTGCATTTCTATTGGCTGCTTCACGAGCGATTGGTGAAACCATGATTGTGGTATTGGCTGCCGGAAACAGTCCATTATTACATATTAATCCATTTGAAGCGGTATCCACAGTCACCATGACGATTGTTAATCAGCTGACAGGGGATACAGATTTTGCCAGCCCACAAGCTTTGGTGGCTTTTGCTTTGGGTTTAACCTTATTTGTAATTACTTTAGGTTTAAACATTGTAGCACTTTATATTGTGCGTAAATATCGTGAGCAATATGACTAATGAGTAAGATAGATACGAATTCATTGGATCAAATTGATCCACGACAAGCAAATGATTTAAGAGAAAAGCGTAAGCGTACCATTGAAAGTTCATTGGCTAAACGACATCGCAAGGAAAAAACCTTTAGGATTTTCGGCTTTTCTGCCGTAATTGCAGGTTTGTTTTTTGTGATATTGCTCTTTAGTAGTATTCTTGCCAAAGGATTGCCTGCATTTTGGCAATATAGTTTCACGGTTCCAGTTTATTTTGATCCTGCATTAATACAAGTTGGGCCGAAGCCAGTGCCTCAGGCCAATGAAGCACCTGTTCAGTTTGAGCAACGTTTGATTGCTTGGCAAACTGATTTAGGGATGGTGGATTGGGATGGTTTGATTGTAAATAGTTTAATTCATCAAGATCGTCAACTTGAAGCAGATCGTGATGAGCTTTCTTCAATTTATACCAGTTCAGAAGCCTATACCTTGCGTGATATGGTGATGAAGGATCCAAGCTTAATTGGTAAAACCAAAGAAATTAAGATATTGGCTGATGCTAATGTCGATGTTTGGTTATCTGGTAATATTGATCGAAATTTACCGGCTGAGCAACAGCAATTAAGTCCTGAAATACGTCATTTAGCAGATCAATTAAAGACTCAAGGTATTCTTGAAAAAACGTTTAATACCAATATTTTCTTTAGCCCAGATTCGCGAAGCTCTCCTGCAACATCCGGTTTAGCAGGTGCTTTTATGGGTTCATTGTTTATGATGTTGATCGTTATTTTAATTTCGATTCCGATTGGTGTTGCTTCTGCTATCTATTTAGAAGAATTTGCGCCTAAAAATGTCATTACAGATATTGTTGAAGTCAATATTAATAATCTCGCTGCTGTCCCATCGATTGTTTTTGGTTTGTTAGGGGCTGCAATTTTCATCGGCTGGATGCATATGCCATTATCAGCACCATTGGTCGGTGGACTGGTATTGAGTTTAATGACATTACCGACCGTGATTATTACCACACGTGCATCACTTAAGGCAGTACCACCTTCCATTCGACAAGCCGCTTTGGGTTTAGGTGCATCACGCTTACAAACGGTTTTTCATCATGTCCTACCGTTAGCATTACCTGGTATTTTAACTGGTGCAATTATTGGTGTCGCTCAAGCGCTAGGTGAGACAGCACCTTTACTGTTAATTGGTATGAGTGCTTTTGTTGCCAGTATTCCTGCAACACCATTAGATCAATCGACCGCTTTACCTGTACAAATTTTTCTATGGCAAGGTAATGAGTTGCGTAACTTCTTTGAAGGTCGAACTGCAGCAGCCATTATTGTATTACTGGCTTTAATGATTGGTTTAAATAGTTTAGCAATCTGGCTACGTAAAAAATTTGAAGTGCGTTGGTAAGAGAGAAGATGATATGAATATGACAACGGCATCGACAGAAAATACTGTTCAACAGGATAAATCAGTGAATTCAGAACCAAAACAGTTTACGTCTTCTGATCCAGATAAACCTCCAGTGACCTCGTTTATCTCACAATTTGATACGCAAACCTCAACCAAAAAAGACCCCCAACATTCTCAAGTCAAATTGAGTGCTTCGGATGTCCATGTGTATTATGGTACTTCAGAGGCAATTAAAGGTATTGATATTAATATCTATGAAAATGAAGTGATTGCATTTATTGGTCCATCAGGATGTGGTAAATCAACATTTTTACGTACCTTAAATCGTATGAATGACACTATTGATAGTTGTCGTGTGACAGGTAAAGTGATGCTAGATCATCAGGATATCTACGATCCTAATCTTGATGTTGTATTATTACGTGCACAGGTTGGTATGGTCTTCCAAAAGCCGAATCCATTCCCGAAATCTATTTTTGATAATGTCGCTTATGGCCCTAAGCTACATGGTTTAGCACGTGATAAATATGATTTAGAAGAAATTGTTGAAAATAGTTTACATAAAGCAGGGTTGTGGGATGAGGTTAAAGATCGTTTAAATCAACCCGGTACAGGTTTATCGGGTGGTCAACAACAGCGTTTGTGTATTGCGCGTACGATTGCGGTTAGTCCAGAAGTGATCTTGATGGATGAGCCATGCTCTGCACTGGATCCGATTGCAACAGCAAAAATTGAAGAATTAATTTCAGAGCTTTCTACCCAATATACCATTGCTATTGTGACGCATTCGATGCAACAAGCTGCACGAGTATCTGATCGTACAGCATATTTCCATTTGGGCGATTTAATTGAAGTGAATTCAACAGAGAAAGTATTTACACAGCCTGATCATCAATTGACTGAAGCTTATATTACTGGGCGTTTTGGTTAATGACGGGTTTAATCTCTAGCTGTATGGACAATATTCAAATCATAACCGAGTTAAATGCTTAAACTCGGTTGTGATTTTTGAATTGTTCTTATGATATAAAATATTTTAATATTTTGTTTAGGGCGTGTCCTCATTTGAAGAATAATATTTAAACGCCTAGAATTAGGCTCTACTTTATCTCCATTTCAATATTTTTCAATGGCACGTACTCTTCTCACAGATGATATTTGGCAACAGATTCAAGTAACAATGAAATTTCATGGTTGCTATAGCTCAAAGAACAGTAGAAATATTATGGAAGCTATTTTATGGAAACTACGCACAGGTGCGACATGGCGTGATATTCCTCAAGAGTTTTGCCCTTGGAAAACTGCTTATAACCGTTTTAATCGCTGGGCTATGAAAGGCTTATGGGATAAATTTTTTTCAAACTACGAGGCAGCTTGGACCAAGAATGGGTATTCATTGATGGAAGCTACATACGCGCGCATCAGCATGCAAGTGGAGCTCGGCATGGCTTCGAGCGTGCAATTGGACAATCTCGTGGAGGACTCACAACAAAGATTCATCTTGCAACCGACGCGAATGGATTACCGATTGATTTTAAAATCACTGGGGGTGATGTCCATGACAGCCAAGTTGCAGAACACCTAATAGATCTAATTGAAACAGCAGATTATCTAATCGCGGACAAGGGATATGATTCTGAATATATCAGGAAGTCTGCTAGAAATCGAAAAATGATACCTATTATTCCATTAAGATCAAATAGTAAGAAATTCAATCTTGATTTTGATAAGTACTTATATTGCTTAAGACATTTAGTTGAGAATGCCTTTGCAAGATTAAAACACTTCCGTGCAATAGCAACTCGATTTGATAAACTCGCACGTAATTATCAGTCTATGATTTATATCGCCTGCATGTTCATTTGGTGTAAATCTAAATGAGGACACACCCTAGACTATATATTTAATTTTTTATGCCACTTCATTAAAGGATGAGTTTTTTAGTTATAAAATCGCTGCGAGGTTAGCGTTGTTGAGATGTATCTTATTTTAGATCGTGCTTAATTCGGTTGATATGATGGTGACGATATCAGGCTGCTAGATTTATCGGGAGATAGGTTGAATATTGGATAACGCGTTATTTTTTAATAATTGCAAAAATAGCATTGAAATTTTGCTTAAATGTCTACATCTTATAACAAAATGCATAGATCTTATGAGAATCTAAATTATATGATATTTCACGCTACAAAACTTCCCGCAGAAATTAAAATTCATCATTTAAATGCCAAATTGAATGAGCAGCGTAAAAAAATTGCGCAATATACTGCTTCTAAATTTGAGTTATTACAATTAACACAACAGTTATCAAAAGAAGCACGTGTGCGTAAAAAAGTAAATCAAAAAATTTATGTCATTGATTTCAAAGGTGATACAGCAGCTTCTGCTGTGGTACAACTGCGTGAAGAAATTAATTTGATTTTAGCGACAGCAAAGGCTGGACGTGACCGTGTGCTACTTCGTTTGGAGAGTCCTGGAGGTATGGTTCATGGCTATGGGCTTGCGGCAGCACAATTGGTTCGTTTACGCGATGCTGGCTTTCATTTAACCATTTGTGTTGATAAGGTAGCGGCAAGTGGTGGCTATATGATGGCATGTATTGCTTCAGAGATTATTGCTGCACCGTTTGCTATCTTGGGCTCAATTGGCGTGGTGGCACAAGTTCCAAACTTTAATCGTTTACTTAAAGATAATCATATTGATTTTGAACTTTATACCGCAGGTCAGTATAAGCGAACAGTGACGATGTTTGGTGAAAATACTGCAGAAGGTAAAGCAAAATTTGAAGAAGAGCTACAGCAAACGCATATTTTATTTAAGCACTTTGTGGAAAAATATCGTCCGCAATTAAATATTGATAAAATTGCAACGGGTGAGCACTGGTATGGTGTAGATGCACAGGCATTGGCTTTAGTGGATCAATTACAGACTTCAGACGAATATTTATTGGGTTTATTGGCTCAACATGATGTCTATATGATCGAGACACGTAAAAAGCCAACGCTAGGTGAAAAATTAGGTCTGCAAGCTGCTCAAATTGTGGATCAAATTGTGCCAACATTGGTCAATAAAGTGATTGAAACAGTGAGTCAAATTCATGCAGATCGTATACAGATACGCGATCCTAAAGCATAACGCTATTCCATTAAAAAACCGAGTTTATATTAAACTCGGTTTTTTTTAATCGTATATATTAACGATCAGTAGAGATAGATGTTATAGTTTAGCAATTAATGCTTTGATCGATTTTGCTTGGGTTGCAGCGTTACCTGTATAGGTTGCAGGTGTAAGCTCCGCTAAACGTGCGCGATCTTGTGCCGGTACAGCTTCTAGTTCATGACCTTGAACAAAATCAACCATCATTTCACGTGTCATTGCTTGACCACGTGTTAATGCTTTTAATTTTTCATAGGGTTTTTCAACCGCATAGCGACGCATAACTGTTTGAATTGGTTCAGCGAGTACTTCTTGTGCATGATCTAAATCTTCAAGTATGCGTATTGCATTTAGCTCTAGTTTACCAATACCTTTTAAGCATGCTTCAAAGGCAATTAAACTTTGTGCAAAACCAACACCCATATTACGTAATACAGTAGAGTCAGTTAAGTCACGTTGCCAGCGTGAGATAGGAAGTTTTTCACCTAAATGTGCTAATACTGCATTGGCAATTCCTAAATTACCTTCCGAGTTTTCAAAGTCAATCGGATTGACTTTATGTGGCATTGTTGATGAACCGACTTCACCTTCTTTTAAACGTTGTTTAAAGAAGCCCAAAGAAATATAACCCCATACATCACGGTTAAAGTCGATAAGAATAGTGTTAAAGCGACGTAGGGCATCAAAAAGCTCCGCCATATAATCATGCGGTTCAATTTGTGTGGTGTATGGATTAAATTCTAGACCAAGTGATTCGACAAATGCCTGCGAATGTGCTGGCCAATCAATATCTGGATAGGCAGATAAATGTGCATTATAGTTACCGACTGCACCATTAATTTTGCCTAATAATTCAACATTTTTAAATTGCTTGATTTGACGTGCTAAACGATAAGCCACGTTTGCCATCTCTTTACCCAATGTTGTTGGGCTTGCAGTTTGACCATGCGTACGCGATAGCATTGGCTGTTCTGCATGTGTTTCTGCAAGATCAACAATGGCATCAATAATTTGTTGCATGGATGTCATGAGGACTTCACGACCATTTTTTAACATTAATGCGTGAGATAAGTTGTTAATGTCTTCAGAAGTACATGCAAAGTGAATAAACTCACCCGCATTTTTTAACTCATCAATATGTGCAATTTTCTCTTTAAGAAAATATTCAACCGCTTTGACGTCATGGTTGGTGGTACGTTCAATCTCTTTAATACGATTTGCATCTGCTTCAGAAAATTCTGTTACGATTGCATCTAAAGCGGCATTTGTTTGCGCTGAAAATACTGGAACTTCACTAATTTCTGGACGGTTTGCAAGCGCTTGTAACCAACGCACTTCAACGGTCACACGAGCATGAATTAAACCAAACTCAGAGAGGAAAGGACGTAGTGCATCGCATTTGCTAGCGTAGCGTCCATCTAATGGAGAAAGTGCGGTTAAAGCGTTCATATGGATTCCCTAAACTTTTGGAATGAAACCTACAACAAAAAATGTATGTTTACAGCTAGTTTTAAAATACCTGATACTGTAAACGAGCAAGATTTTGAATATCGTGCAGTAATTTACGTTTACTAAAAATAAATCCCCATGAGCTACCCCCCAATTGTCGCCATAAATGGGCAAATTGTAATCCAGTGAATAGACTGGCACGAATGCGATTGGTATGGGCAGAGTCTTTAAATGCTTCTGCATTACCGCGAACCATGATACGTGGATTAATTTGTCCAGCAGTATCTACATAGGTCTGTGCTAAATTGGCAATAATGCTGGGATGCAAGTAATTATGATCAAAAAAAGACAGTTGTTTTAATATTTTTTGTTGAGATTGCTCAATGATCTCAACAAATTTGGCATTGCTATAGACTTTCTTTTCAAGTTGTAACAGTGCCATCGCATAAGACATGGGGAGTTTGGTTTGATTAAATTTGGGCAGTTTAGATTTTGGCGTACTGGTAAATGGCTGAGTAATACAACTCTCTAAGGTCTTTAAGCCTAATGCGACATCAGATAGTTGATGAAAAAAATCTAAAGTCTGGCAGTTTTGATTTGAGCTTGGTCGGATATTTAAACTGGCTTTAATGAGCTGTTCATAGTAAAAATTACCGCTATCACCAATACTCTGTCGTCCTGCAATGGCGGTCATATGGGTCAGCTGTGTCGCCTGAAACACAGCTGCCAATGCCAAAGCACGATTTTGGCGAGTATTTAGCGTTTGAGATTGTTGAAACGGTAACTCTGCCATGCCAAACTTATCCTCAAATAAAATCGGGTTTAGGGGCATTAGTATGATGAATCACACCGCCACCTAAACAAATTTCGTTTGTATAGAACACTACACTTTGTCCTGGTGTAACTGCGCGTTGAGGTTGGTCGAATTCAACACGCACACCCTGTGGTGCATCAGGGTCTCTAAATAATGTACAGGGTTGGTCTGATTGGCGATAACGTGTTTTTGCTGTACAACGAAAACCCGTTTCAGGAATATCTTGTTCACCAGCAACCCAATCAATAGCTTCACTCCATAAAATGGTGCTTTGCATCAACGGATGTTCATGTCCTTGCCCGATCACTAAGCGATTGGCTTCAATATCCTTATGTAGCACAAACCATGCACCTTCTTCAGCACCTTTCATGCCACCGACACCAATACCACCACGTTGTCCGAGCGTATAGTACATTAAGCCGTGATGATCACCAACCTCTTTACCATCTGCAAGTACAATTTTTCCAGGTTGAGCCGGTAAATACTGTTTTAAAAAATCGTTAAAGCGACGCTCACCAATAAAACAAATGCCAGTAGAGTCTTTTTTCTTTGCTGTTGCTAGGCCAAGTTGTTCTGCAATTTTACGTACTTGTGGTTTTTCAATTTCGCCAACAGGAAATAAGGTTTTATTAATTTCACGTCCATGAACGGCATGTAAAAAATAAGTTTGATCTTTATTTTGATCTACACCACGTAATAAAGTGGCGTAAGTTTCACCTTGACTATTGATCTGGCTATGACCACGACGACAATAATGCCCTGTTGCAATAAAGTCTGCACCTAAATGAACAGCATGGTCTAAAAAAGCTCGAAACTTAATTTCTTTATTGCATAAAATATCTGGATTGGGGGTACGTCCAGCCTGATATTCTGCCAGAAAATGCTCAAATACGCGATCCCAGTATTCCATGGCAAAATTGGCGGTATGCAGTTTGATACCAATTTTGTCACAGACAGCTTGTGCATCAGCAAGATCTTCCATTGCTGTACAGTATTCCGTGCCGTCATCTTCCTCCCAGTTTTTCATAAATAGGCCTTCAACTTGATAACCTTGTTGAAGAAGTAATGCGGCAGAAACAGAAGAATCTACACCACCAGACATACCGACGATGACACGTTGTTGCATAGGACTAAGCATCCAAATTTAAAAATAAAGGAGAGTTTTGATGCTCATAAATGAGCGATAAAGGATATTTTTGACCAGATAGCGCATCTTCTAGAGCCTTGATGACCAATGGGCTTCGTGCTCGAGCAGATATTTTGATTTCATCTAAAGTCATCCATACTGCAGCAATGATACCATCATCTAAGCAGGCATCCGGATGATGCGCCAGCACATGAGCTAAAAAGCAAAAACGATAGTAGGTGCGATCAGGAAACATGGGCGGGGTATAGCTATAAATGCCGAGGAGTGACTCAATACTGACATCGTATCCAGTTTCTTCAAGAGTTTCACGAATGGCTGCCTGAATTAAGGTTTCTCCACATTCAACATGACCTGCAGGTTGATTAAAGACAGTGTGACTCACACCTTCTGTATGTTCTTCAACACATAAGAATTTTCCGTCTTTTTCTACGACTGTTGCGACAGTGACATGTGCAGTCCAAGCAGACATAAAACATACCTAGCATAAAAAAGTATATTCTACAAAATTTCACTGGCGCTGGCTATGCGCAATGGTTTTTTCTTTGTACATTAAGCCCGCAAGTCAGCAGTTATAATCTCAGTGGTTAATATGCAGTATATGGCTGATCTAGTCAGTATTTATCAGATCTATTGATTATTGATTGTTTAAACCATGTTGATGGGCAACTTTAACGTAATGATGTGCCGAATAGGTTAGGAAGGTTTTTTCTTGATCGGTTAACGGACGTACTTGTTGTACTGGGCTGCCCACATAGAGATAACCACTTTCTAGACGTTTACGTGGTGGTACTAGGCTTCCTGCGCCAATCATCACATCATTTTCAATTACGACATCATCTAACACAATACTACCAATGCCAATCAGGACACGATCCCCAATATGGCAGCCATGCAATTTAACATGATGACCAATAGTAACATTTTCACCAATAATTAACGGTGAACCTTCTGGTTTACGGTCATTTTTATGGCTGACATGTAACATGGCATGGTCTTGAACATTACAATTTTGACCAATCACAATGTGATTAACATCTGCACGAATGACAGCAAAAGGCCAAACAGAGACATTTTTTGCTAGGCTTACTTCACCAATCACAACCGCCATATCATCAATATAGCAACCTGTTTCAATTTGAGGGTAGTGATCTAAATAAGGGCGAATATTTTTTTGCATATTAAATTAAACTTATCTATGTGCCTAATATGAATGTTGCTGATCTTTTATGAACGCTTTGCCCTATATGTCAGTGGCTGAAGTCAGTCACTGACATTATGATGTTTGGGATTATCAAATCATAAAGCCACTTGAATATATGGATTAATCATCAACAGTTGTTAGATGTTATGAAAAAAGATTACTAAAGAATTGTTTAATATAATCCATCATACGTGCGAAGAAACCAGCTTCTTCTACAGATTCGAGTGCTACCAGTGGTTTTTCAGCGATGACTTTGCCATCTAGGCTAGCGACATACTTACCAACAATTTGGCCTTTTTTCAATGGTGCTGTTAATTTTGGTTGTACCACTAACTGGGTTTTAATATCACTGGCTTTGCCTTTTGGCATGGTGACATTAAAGTTTTCTGCGAGGCCAATTTTAACGTCATTTTCTTTGCCATACCATACTTTTGCTGTTGCAAGTACCTGATTGGCTGCTTGTACATTTTTAGTTTCAAAATTTGCGTAGCCCCAAGCCAATAATTCACGTGTTTGGGTTGCACGTGCATTCATGTTTGGTGCACCAAAGATCACTGAAATTAAACGCATTGGACCACGTTTAGATGATGTGGTTAAGCAATATCCAGCTTCATTGGTATGGCCAGTTTTTAAGCCATCTACACTTGGGTCAGTATAAAGCAATGCATTACGGTTGCCTTGTTTTATGCCATTAAAGGTGAATTCTTTTTCAGAATAGATCGGATAGTATTTTGAGCTGTCATGAATAATGTGTTTGGCAAGAATGGCCATATCTTTGGCAGTTGAATAATGTCCTTCTGCTGGCATTCCCGTTGCATTCATAAACTGGGTATTATTCATCCCCATGGCTTTGGCTTGCTCATTCATCATATGTGCAAAGGTGCCTTCATTTCCAGCAATGTGCTCAGCCATGGCTTTTGATGCATCATTACCTGATTGCACAATAATACCACGCAGCATTTCAAGTACGGTCGCAGTACCATTGAGCGGTACATACATACAGGATTCAACACTACTACCACGACACCATGCGGATTCATTCATTCTGACTTTTTCGTTTTCAGTCAGTTCACCTTTTAATAGTTTTTGTTCAATGATAAAACTGGTCATCATTTTGGTCATTGAAGCAGGTGCCAGTTTTTCATTTTCATTTTTGGCTGCAAGAATTTGTCCTGTTTCATAGTCCATTAGAACATAGGCTTTATTGTTTAGTTCTGGTGGTGTGGGTAAGACGGTTGCTGCATAGCTAAAGCTCGGTACTAATAATAATGCAGCTAAGGCGCTTTTTGCGGTCATTCTAGGTGATTCCAGTAATTTTATAAGCACAACGATTTTGGCATTTTAGGACAAAGATAATCTGACTTCTATGGGAAAAATCAGCTTCTTGAAAAAAAGTATTGTAACCAAATGATATTATTTCTTGTAAGTGGTCAATTCTTCGCAAATCTCTAAATTTTTTTCTTTTCCAGCACGCTGAGCATCACTTTCTGCTTCTTGTAAAATAGCTTTAAAATTCGCTGCCGTAACCATTTTATTTAAGGCTTGTACTGGGTTTTTTTCATTGGGTAAATATTCAGTCAGTAAAGTAGTAAAACCTGTACTAAATTTTTCAGGATTACTGACCATTTTAGGACAAATATCTGAAAGCACATAGAGTGCGGCAAATTCTTGTGCTGTTGTTTGTTGTTCAGGAGTTACATCAAGATTATCATCATTGGCCTGTGCGATCTGCGTAAATGAAAGGCTTAAGGTGAGTGCAGAAAGTAATGTGAAGAGTTGAGACTTGATTTTCATGATGATGTAAAGACCTAACAAAACTAAACGAATAGACAGAATTATAACATTATGATGATTAAAAAAAATTGGTGTACTAAAATTGTGAATAATGTATAGATCGTGTAGTTATTGCTGCTATGGGCCAAGTCATCATCTAGATCAGTTGTGAGATTGTGATTAAAATAGTATGCGATCAAATAGCAAAGATTTAAAAGATATGATAGAAAATAAGCAACGGGATAGGATGGTGTAATTGATACTGTAATATGATTGTTTTAGGTTTTTTTTGCTTATATAAAAATAAAAAGATTTATAAAAGTAGTTTATTGTTGTAACTTTGTGAAGATAAATATATTTCAAAAAAAATTCATGTACCTTGATAGGCTTTATAAAGTGATACGAGATAACGTTTTGAGTGAGGAAAAAATGCATTTGATGTTTAATGTATGTTGTGTGAGGCCTTTTAATCTAATCAGAACCACGCTAATCTCATCGGCGGTTGTATCTACTTTAGTGATAACAGGGTGTGCATCAAAACCCCAAGTGACTTCACAAACACGCTCGGTTACGGCACCTAACTATTATACCGTTCGCTCGGGTGATACTTTGAGTCTGATTGCTGCAAGATATGGATTGAATTATCTTAGAATTGCAGAAATGAATGATATTACACCGCCATATCGTATTTATGTTGGACAATCACTACGTTTGACCAATACAACCCAGTCAAAGACAACAAAAACTCAGCCGATTCAACAAGCGACACAAATTGAACGTCAAAAAATTAATTTACCAACGCAAGCGACAACAGCAGCGAGCAGTACTGGTATTAAACCGAACAACAGTACAACCATTGTGAACAGTGGTAGCAGTTTAAAATGGGTGAAGCCATCCAATGGTCCAATTATTGCGCGATTTGATTTGGCAAATAATGTCAAAGGAACACGTTTTGGTGGTAAGGTAGGTGATCCTGTCGTTGCAGCAGCGGATGGTCAGGTCGTATATGCCGCAGATGGTTTAAAAGAATATGGTAACTTAATTTTAATTAAACATGCGAATGGCTACATTACAGCGTATGCGCATAATAATAAACTACTGGTGAAAAGTGGGCAAAATGTTGTAGCAGGACAAAAAATTGCAGAAATGGGTGCTTCGGGTACGACACAACCAATGCTGGAGTTTCAAGTGCGTTTGGATGGTAAGCCCATAAATCCAGAAAAGATTTACTGATTGATCAAATTTGACAATACAAATCTTGAATTTCACCGTATAATACAATGAGTTGCTTTTATCGAAAGATAAAGTGCTCATAAGTTCAGAGGGAAATTTATGTTAGATCAACTTCGTGCAATGGGTGTATTTGCCTGCGTAGTTGAAAAAAGTTCGTTTAGTGGCGCTGCACGTGAACTCGGTATCACAACCAGTGCGGTTAGCCAGCAGATTCGTTCTTTAGAAAATGATATGGAGGTGACACTTCTACATCGTTCTACAAGAAAGTTGAGTTTGACAGAAGCCGGACAAGCTTTTTTTCACAGTTGCCAAGAAATGTTAGCCGCAGCTGAGCGTGGTAAAATTCGTATTAATGAATTACGTGATGATTTGGTTGGGGATTTACGTATTGCAACAACGCCAGAGCTTGGTGCAAATCACTTAATTTTGGCACTCTCACATTGGATGGCTGCTCATCGAGGTTTGTCTGTTCATATTGAGGCAGATAATCAATATATAGACTTGATTGAAGGTCGTATTGATATTGCGTTAAGAATGAGTCCAAAAATAGAGGATAGCAATGTCAGCATTGTACCTTTGGTACACGTAGAGCAGGTATTGGTTGCATCCCCAAGTTATTTGAATCAGTCATCACCAATTTCTAGTCCTGACGATCTTAGAAATCATGATTTGATTCCATTAAGTTTAATGAAGAATCAGTCGAATTTTACGTTTAAACACGTCAATAGTCATGACACGATTAGCGTTGAGTTAAATTCCCGTTTTTCAACCAATAATGTTATGGTTGCTAAAGCCTTTTGTATGCATAGTCATGGGATTACCAGTGCTGCTTATTTAGATGTACAAAAAGATTTACTGAGTGGATCTTTAGTCGAAGTATTACCAGAATGGAGATTGCCTCCATTTACCTTGTATGCTTTAACATCAAAGCATGAGCAACAGCCGATGAAAATTAATCGTTGTTTAGATGCATTAAAGCAATATTTCTGCCAATTGCCAGGTGGTAGAATCTATCAAGAAGCTTCTTAAAGCGAAGCATAAAATAAAAGCTGCATTGCAGCTCTTATTTTTTAGACATCTAAGGTAAGGGTCTATTTGTTGTTTTATGATTACTCATCTATAAATAGACCACGTTCTTTTTTACTCAGCAAGAAAATTCTTCACCAATTCAACGATACGCTCTACCAGAACATCTGCTTGTTGCTGTGTCATATTCAATGGCGGTAATAAACGAATGACTGAATTGGCGGTGACATTGATAATTAAATGATGCTTATCACGGGCAATAGCAACTAATTCAGCGCATGGTTTTGGCAATTCAATCCCAATCATTAAACCAAAACCACGAACAATAACATGGTGATCAGCAAGTTTGCATTTAAACTGTTCGACTAAGTATGTTCCTATTTGTGCGGCATGTTCAACCAGATTTTCTTTTTGCAAAGTATCGATAACGGTATAAACAATACGTGAACCAAGTGCTGTTCCACTATAAGTAGAACCATGATTACCTGCTGTTAAGATACCCACACCGCGACCTTGAGTCATCACTGCACCAATCGGGAAGCCATTCCCTAAACCTTTTGCTGTAGTGAGTACATCTGGCACAATATTGGTATGCTGATAGGCAAAATATTGACCAGTACGACCATTTCCAGTCTGTACTTCATCAAGCATCATTAACCAGTGATGTTGATTACAGAGTTGGCGAATTTCTTCGAGATAACGAAAGCCTTGAGGTGCTGTATTGACACCACCTTCACCTTGAATAGGTTCAACCAGAATGGCAACGATATCTGGGTGTTGAATCGCAGCTTCTTCAATAGCCTGAATATCACCAAAAGGTACACGAATAAAACCTTCGACTAAAGGTGCAAAGCCTTCTTGTACTTTTGAATTACCTGTAGCAGAAAGTGTGGCTAAGGTACGTCCATGGAACGAATGGTCTGCAACAATAATTTTAGGGTGTGTAATGCCTTGCATATGACCAAATTTACGTGCAATTTTAATTGCACCTTCATTTGATTCGGCACCACTGTTAGAGAAGAAAACTTCTTCCATTCCAGCCACTTCTGCCAATTTTTGTGCTGCTGCAGTTTGCCAAGGAACTTCAAATAAATTACTGGTATGGATGAGGGTTGCTGCTTGTTCAGCAATAGCTTCTGTAATTGCAGGGTGTGAATGGCCTAAACCACATACTGCAATACCTGTGAGTGCATCTAAATATTCTGTACCATCTGCAGTATAAAGATAAGCACCTCGGCCTCGGACAAAGCTGATCGGCTGACGACCAAAGACTGGCATCAAGTGAGAGGGTTGATCAGTTTGCACAGGGGCAAGGGTAATGTTATTCATGACGAACTCTTATCTGTGAGAGGGAAATTGAAATTAACCAATTGATGCGTATTATTTAAACGCATCAAGTCGTTCTATATAAGCAAAATCTGTTGAAAATTTAAAGTCTCAATGTAAATATAATGATAAAAATTGCTTTAACGATACTGTTTTGTCGAGATTTGGGTATAATGCCAAACAGATTAGTTGAGGATTGATCAATGACTGAACAAGCACGTGATACTGAAGCGTTAATTCGTGACCAAATTGCTAAACATGCAGTTCTTCTTTATATGAAAGGTACTCCACAATTTCCACAATGTGGTTTCTCTGCGCGTGCAGTAGAGGCACTTAGTCAAATTGGTCGCCCATTTGCTTATGTTAATATTTTGGAAAATCCAGATATTCGTGCAACTTTGCCACAAATTGCAAATTGGCCAACATTTCCACAATTATGGATCAATGGTGAGTTAATTGGTGGAAGTGACATTATGCTCGATATGTTCCAAAAAGGTGAGTTAAAACCTTTGGTTGAACAATATAGCCCAGCACCTGAGGCTTAAGTCCGTATCGTATCGTGAATATTGCATGCCAATTATGCAAGACGACACATAAAATTAAGGAGTTTAGCGATAAACTCCTTAATTTTTTTGAGGATCGTGCTCGAACTTTCTGCAGTTCTGCTATTGAATTCACGATCAATGACTCAGATAAGATCATTTGCATAAGATCATGCCGCTAGATGGATGATCTATGGGCATGATCAGTTGCAGAATCAATCTGTAGATAATGGCAATAGCGTGTCATCCACAGTCGTTTTTGGATCGGCTGGTTGCTCCTTGTGTTTTTTCTTGCTTTTCTTTTTGCTTTTTTTCTTCGGTTTTTCTTCGATTATTTCACCATCTTCTATGGCTTGCCAATATTCAAGTTGTGCCATAACTGCCGCAAAAATAGAGTTTTTGCTATAACGACCTTTTTTATCCATTTTACCGACAGGGCGCGCCATGAGAATTTCAAGGGCTTGATCAATGGTATCAATGGCATGAATATGGAATTGACCTTGCGTGACACTGTTAATCACATCTTTACGTAGCATCAGATGTTGCATATTTTGTCGCGGAATAATTACACCTTGCTGGCCTGTTAATCCCTGTAATTTACAAGCATCAAAAAAACCTTCGATTTTGGCGTTCACACCACCAACAGGTTGGACTTGCCCCAATTGGTTCATTGAACCTGTAATGGCCCATGACTGATCAATAGGAAGTTGGCTAATGGCTGAAATTAAAGCAGATAGTTCTGCCACAGTTGCACTATCTCCATCGACTTGACCATAGCTCTGTTCAAATGCCAATGCGGCAGAAAAATGTAAAATTTGTGATCGACCAAAATGTGCTTTGAGAAAGCTTGACATTAACAGTACGCCTTTGGCATGTAATGCACCACCTAATTCAACACTGCGTTCAATATCCAGAATATCTCCACCGCCTTGGTAGACAGAGGCAGTCAAACGTGATGGTAAGCCAAATTCAACATCAGCATAATGAATGACAGATAAAGCATTTACCTGACCTAAACGATAGCCACGTGTTTCAATCAGTTGTGTACCGCGAGAAATATCTTGCCAATACAGCTCTCTTAAATAACCTAGGCGATATTTGCGATGATCCAGTGCTAGATTAATATGGGCTTCGCTAACGGTTTTATGCTCAGCTTGTAGCGCATGATGATGTGCTTCACGAATCAAGTCACCGAGTGTTAAGGCATGTAAGGATAATGAACTTTGATCTTCTGCCTGACGACTAGAATCAGTCAATAGCGCAGCCAATGCACTGCGATCAAAAGGTAAAAGTTTGTCAGATTGAACATAATCTGCGATGAGCTGCATATACGCTTGTTCATTGTTTTCATTACGTTGTAGTGTATCGGTAAAATCGGCACGAATTTTAAAAATACTGCCCAGATCAGGTTCCAGTTCTAACATTTCATAATAGATTTCTGGTTCTGCCAACAGGATAACTTTAATATTGAGCGGAATAGGTGAAGGCTCAATTGAAATACTTCCTGTAAGGGTTAGCATATGCTCTAGTGAAGACAGTTTGAGTTGTCCAGATTTAATGGCGCGCTTTAAACCTTGCCATGCATAAGGTTGCTCAAGAAGCTGTTCTGCTTCTAAAATAAGAAATCCACCATTGGCTTGATGTAAGGCACCTGAACGGATCAGTGTGAAATCTGTGGTAATAGTGCCATGTTGTGTTAATTGTTCGACATGTCCCAATAAATTATAGTGTGTTGGGAAGTCTTCAAAGATAACAGGTGCACCGCTATTGGCTTTATGTGACACCATAATATTGGCTTGATAGCGTGAGGGCACTTTGCTAAACAAGCCCGGTGTAAAATCATCCTCTTCTTGTTCCAGAATGATTTCAACATTATTGATAATATCTTCTGCATAGTCTTTTAAATATGTGGTTAAACCTTGTACTTCAGCAAACTTATTTAATACAGTCTGGATACGAGGCATCACGACTTGTGTTGCAATATCACGATTTAACACTTGAACTTGATCACGGGCATCATCTTCTAAATGCCCTAAATGTAACCCTAAACGCTCCAGCTTTTTATTCATATGTCGTAGGTTGCTGGTAATTTCTGCACGATCTTGTGCACTGAGCGCATTAAGATCTTCTTGGCTCATTTCATGAATTTTATTATTTTTAATATGAACTGGAATAAAACAATGTTCATCATTTCTGGCAATCAATTTTAAATCGAGATCTTCTCCCTCTTTGGTCAGTTCAATTAAGGCCAGTTGTTGCTCATCTCCAGCATGTTGGCGAATAGAATCAATACGATTATGATAGCTTTCTGCAGTGAAACGACGCTCAAGTTGCTGAATAATCGTTTTCCAAGTTTGATGTAGCTGAGTTTGAAATTTGGCAGCTTGTCCTGTAGGAAGCTGTAAGGCAATAGGTTGTCGAGGATGCTGAAAATTATAGACATAGACCCAATCTGCCGGCGTTGGCATATGCTTAGCCTGTTGTTGTAGTAGGCGCTTGATCATGGTGCGCTTTCCTAAACCAGCAGTACCCACTGCAAAAATATTATAGCCAGAATAAGGCAGTGCGATACCTGCTTCGACTGATGCACGTGCACGATCCTGTCCCAGAAAGTCATTCAATGCTTTAATTTTCTTGGTCGAGGTCGGAATATTGGCCAAGTTGGGAATATGTGTGAGTTGTTCTGGTTTTAATTGTGTATGCATTAATGTGCTATGAATTTCTGGTTGTTCAAAAGCGGAAATCAACTGGTTTTGAGATGAAGCTTGGTTTTGATTGGTCGTTTTGGCAGATAAAGAAGAATGAACTTGATCGAGTTTTTGCGTCACTGTGAAATCCAAAACAAAATATAAACGATAGAGTTTTAAGGTATACAGGTTTACATGAAAAATTCAAGCAAACAATTTGCATTTATTCTGATTTTTTTTGACTGTTTGCAGAAATCGGGTTGAAACGATTTGCATTAAGCGTTTGAATAGCGCTTATTGATATTGCCAAAAATAATGAGCCGAATGACAACCGCTTCAACAGGATGGAAAGCAGCCTTTTCTGCATTTTTAGATCGCCGTGCCTTGATTATGCTATTTCTTGGCTTTTCTGCAGGGATCCCTATTTTATTAATTTTCTCAAGTTTATCGCTATGGTTGGGAGAAGCAGGGATTGAGAAAAGTGCCATCACTTTTTTTAGCTGGGCAGCTTTAGGCTACTCATTTAAGTTTGTTTGGGCCCCTTTAATTGATGAGTTGCCAGTTCCTTTTTTAACCCGAAAGCTGGGGCGTCGACGTGCATGGTTGTTGATTGCACAATTGCTGATTATTGTCGCTATTTTTATTATGGCTTATTCGGATCCTTCTTTGGGGCAAAGCTATTTATATCAAATGGCCTTTGGTGCGGTGTTACTCGGGTTTTCTGCTGCGACGCAAGATATTGTCATTGATGCTTACCGAATTGAACTTGCTGATACACAAATGCAAACTATTTTAGCATCAACCTATAATGCGGGATATCGTATCGGTATGATCATCGCGGGTGCTGGTGCTTTATTTCTGGCCGCGTATTTAGGAACGTCGAAAGGCAATTATATTTACCAAGCATGGAAATTAACCTATTTGGCGATGGCGGCCGTGATGTTGGTCGGTGTAGTCACTACATTGATTGTACGTGAACCACAGGTTGAACGTATCCGCAAATCATATCGTAAAGTTGATTATTATCGCTTGGTTTTGGTTTTTTTTATTACTGTTTTAGGTTTTGTCGGTAGTTATATTTCTGCAGATCAGCTGATTCTTTATGTTAAAACTACCGTGGAAATTTCAGATGCATTGACTTTATTTGCCTTGGAGGCCGTCCGTTTTATTGGTTCAGGCATTGTTGCACTGTGTATCGGTATTCTGTTGGTTAAAATTGGCGTTGTAAATAAACAAATGGCCTATGACACTTGGGTCAATCCGATTGCTGATTTTTTTCGGCGCTATGGCGTTAAATTAGCACTGGTTTTATTGTTATTAATTGGCTTTTACCGTATTTCTGACATTATTTCAGGGGTGATTTCCAATGTGTTTTACCAAGACCTGAACTTTACCAAAGAACAAATTGCTGAAGCAGTTAAAGTATATGGTGTAATTTTTAGCTTATTGGGTGGTTTTTTGGGGGGATTACTGGCACAGCGTATGAATATCATGAAATTGATGTTTGTCGGTGCAATTTTGGCCAGTATGACCAACTTAATTTTTATTGGTTTAGTAAAGTCAGGGACCCCTTTAGGTGATGTGACTGTTCAGGTTGGTAATCAGCATTATGTGGCACATCCTGATGAGGTCGGTTTATGGTCTATTCAGATACCGAGCCAAGTATTCACGCAGTCAGATCATATTCAAGTGGGCGTACAGTATCAAAATCAGCCCGCAAGTTTAAGATCATTTACCTTACCTTATTTATTGGCACAGAAGCAGCCACAAATATTATTATTACCGATTGCTTCAGATGATCACTTATCTCCACAGGAATTAAAGCAGGGGGTTGTGATACGTGGGCAATTGGCTGGCATAGATCAGCAGCAGCTTGATCCAGAAAAACCGGTTGTTTTAACGTTAGATGGACAGACATTTGTTGCTAAGCTGGATACAAAGCAAATTTTTAGTGCGGTGATTGATGCAGACGCATTACAACGATCAGCAAGTAAAGAAATTATTGCAACCGTTACATTGATACCGCAAAATAAAGTGTTAAAAACCCAAAGAAGTTACCAATTTAGCTCTGGAAAACCTGAATTGGGTGTTGATTTACATGAAATTCCCCCAGTTTCATTGGATATGAAAAATATAGAAATTCAAGGAAAAGTCATTAAATCTTATAGTTCAACGTGGCTTTATTTTGCGATTGTCGTTGATAATTTGGCTGCTGGATTGGCTGGTGCAGCATTTATTGCATTTTTGTCAAGTTTAACCAGTGTGTCATTTACAGCAGTTCAATATGCAATCTTTAGTTCATTAATGACCTTAACACCTAAAATTTTAGGTGGGTATTCGGGTACCATTGTGACTAAAATTGGTTATCCAGATTTCTTTTTGATGACCACTTTAATTGGTATCCCTATTTTATTTTTGGTGATTTGGGTGGCCAAGTTATTGAAACAACATCAACAGTCTTAAAGAGAAATAGGAAGATAAGACATGAGAATGTTACATACCATGTTACGTGTAGGCAATTTAGAACAATCTTTAGCATTCTATACCGAAGTATTAGGCATGACATTGTTACGTAAACGAGATTATGAGGAAGGGCGCTTTACACTTGCATTTGTTGGTTATGGTGATGAAGCCTCAAATACGGTGCTTGAACTTACCTATAACTGGGATACTGCACAATACGATTTAGGCAATGGCTATGGTCATATTGCAATTGCAGTCGATGATGCATATCAAGCATGTGCAGACATTAAAGCACGTGGTGGAAAAGTGGTACGTGAGGCTGGACCGATGAAAGGTGGCGTGACGGTAATAGCCTTTGTTGAAGATCCAGATGGTTATAAAATTGAATTGATTCAGCAAGATGAACATGCTCGTAATAATTAACGGATGTGTTGGTTGAATGACCTGCACTGAGGGCAATCTGGATTTTGATGATCCGCTAAAGAATATTCGCATCTTGTTTAAGATTCGCGTATAATAATGGCACTTGTTGTGCTTAGCTCTGACGGTATCCGTCTCGGTGGGCCAAAAGAATGGTCTGTTATGGTGTTGATCTGCTGAATTATTCATCGTGTGATGTTGATTTAGGCCTTTTCCTCATTTAATGAGAGTGATCAATTGCGATACAGCAAAACCTTCTTTAATTTTATGGAGTAATCGACGATGCGCGCCGATATTCACCCAAAATATGAAAAATTAGTTGCGACTTGTTCATGTGGTAACGTGATTGAAACTCGTTCAGCGCTAGGTAAAGAAACTCTTTATCTTGACGTATGTTCAGCTTGTCACCCATTCTATACTGGTAAACAAAAGAATGTAGATACAGGTGGCCGTATCGACAAGTTCAAACAACGTTTTTCTGGCATGTCACGTTCAATCAAACGTTAATTGTCAAATTAAAAAAAACGGGCCAATTGCCCGTTTTTTTTATGCGATAAATTTTGAATATAATCATGGAACTAAATACTGATCTAATATCATTTTATCTTGAGCAGACTCTAGCTCAATACGAAATCCGATGGTATTTGTTGTAATAAAAACAGTTGTCCCTAATGAGATGCGTAATAGTGCTGTTCCTAAATGAAGCCAGAGTTGAGTCTGTGGTTTAAAAATACTGTGATTGGGAACAATTAAAGTCGTATAGGTGGGGGTTATGATTGTATTTTGGATCAAAATAGCAGGATAGCTGATCTCCGATATTCTGACTTCATGATCTACAATTGCTACTATAGCGGCTGCCAAATGCTGTGCTAACAGCTCTAATCCCATTTCAGTATGTTGATCAGCAGGTGATTTAATCCAACGAATTAAACCTGCGAAGCAAGGATTTAATTGATTTTCTTGCATTAAAATAAATTCACCGACTTCAATATGGGCGGGTTTTTTGCCTGCCCAGCGAATACGATAGCCTCCTGCTATACTTCTATCAATGATACTCACGCGATAAGCTTTTGCTGTGATCACGTTTAAAGGATGTTGAATATCTACAAGTTTTGGCCGCGTGGTCGAGAAGGGGGAGCGGTGTGTCATATCCTGCGAGTGGTTGAAATATCTGTTGAACTGTCGCTGATGTCTTGTATTGTGCCCTAAGTAATGATGCGCAACATCAAAACCAATATAAAGATTGAGCATGGCATGATCAGTAAAACGTATATAGCGACGTCCAGTATTTTGTGTTAATAAATGATGAATATGAAAATATAGTCGGGGGGATAAATATACTTTCTCATGCGCTGATGTACGATACTGTTGCTGATTATTTTGATCAAGATGTTGTAATAAATGATGACTCACAACAAAAATATTACTTTTTTGATTGGGTTGCTGATCATGGATTGGAGGAAGATCTTGATCTGCATCTATAGAATAGCGCGATAAGATCGTTTCTTTGTGCGAAATAGCAATCAGTTTAGCCCAATCTATACTGCATAGATAAACCGTATGCATATCTAGATTTGGTAGTTGATGGAGATTGAGTATGCTGAGTAATATCAGATGCGCATACATTTGACCGATAGTATGCAGTGGATAGGCTGTATTTTGGAGACGATTAATATTGATGTTCTGATCATGCTGTTGCATGGCAAGATACATTAATTGATGTGCGATATACCATTGTTGAGCGACCGCTGTCGTACAGAAGCGTTGTTGTTGATAAAGTAAGTAACTTAATTGTTGTAGTGCATAATAACTGGCCAAGATCGTGGCAATACGCAGCATTTTTTTTGATTTAAATTGATAAAATGCCAAACGCCGTGTGTGGCGTTGTTGATGGCAATCTTGAGCAATATGAAAATGAATTTTGATATATTTTGCACGAAGTAAAAACAATAATTCTATTAAATGATTTTGCCGTTGAGGACTCAGCAATGCCGGTTGCAGCGCATATTTTTCAATACGGTTAACTACTTGTTCATAGTATGGATACAGGGTTTGAACTAGATTAAATCGCAGTATTGCCTCACAATTAAGTTCGGAAATTTCATTTAAGGCTTGAAGTAATGCCTTGGCAGCATGTCCCAGTGCTAAATGATTTAATTGAGTTGCCCAAGTAGATAAACCTTCTATTGAGCTTTGACAAAAACTCAGATCATTACGAATAAGTGGATCTGAGTGTTCTAAAGGATTAAAAGTTTGCATGCCTTATTATTATTTTTTTAATTTAAGTATGAATCATATATGGATACTAATATAAGGCACCAAAAAGTGGCGTCTTATTTTTTTCACCTGCAATTTCTCGAACCAATTTAGGCACTAAATAACCGGGTAAGCTGGCCAATAAATCGGAATAAATTTGTTTGACGTCATGGTCGGGAAGATCAAAATGATGTGCGCCTTTGACCTTGTCTAATACATGTAAGTAATAGGGCAAAATGCCTGTATCAAAAAGTTTATAGCTAAGTTCAGCTAAAACGTTGGCACTATCATTAACACCATGTAATAACACAGCTTGATTGAGTACGCTAATATTTTCCTGTACCAATGCATTGAGTTTTCTGCAGGTAAAGTCATCCAGCTCATTGGCATGATTGCAGTGTACCACGACAATAATACGCAGCCTAGTGCTTTTCAAGAGCTGAATAAATTCATCATCAATCCGATTGGGGATGACAATTGGTACTCTAGAATGAATACGTAAGTATTTTAATTGTGGCACGCTTGCTAAGCGATCTAACCAAATTTTTAATTTGCGATTCGATAATGTTAGTGGATCACCACCACTTAAAATCACCTCATTAATCTGCGGCTGACTTTGAATATATTGTTGAATATGTGGCCAATCATCGTTTTTAGGTAAATTTTCTTGATATGGAAAATGTCGACGGAAGCAATAACGGCAATGTACTGCACAAGCACCTGTTAAGGTAAGTAAGAAGCGTGATTGATATTTGTGTAACACACCGGGTTGTTGATTTGCTTGCTCTTCCCCTAAAGGATCTGTTACAAAATCTGGATGATCCTTCAGTTCTAAATGATGTGGTAAAATTTGCAATAACAATGGATCGAGTGGGTTGCCAATCTGCATTTTATTGACAAATGCACGAGGTACACGCAGTTTAAATTGCATTGACGCAAGAATTGCACCAGATAAAAGTTGATCAGCAGATAATTGCAGTGTTTGAAGTAAATCTAAAGGATCAGTAATAAGTTCACTGAGCTGAGATTGCCAATTTTTTTCTTGATACAAATAGTGGGTCATAACACGAATGAATAAAATACTTACTGTCATTGTAAATAAATTATCGCAACATAATGGATATTTTTTCTAAAATGTATGGATGAAATCCTTGAAAATTCTGCGTAAAGCTGAGAATTAGGCTGAAGCGAGTATTTTATCAAGATATGCAAGCCTTCGGCAGAGGATTTTCATTGCTTCGTTATGGCTTGCTCATTTACAATACGCAGCATGAAAAAAATGTCGTATCAATACCGATAAAGTTGTTAAGCGCTTTTGTCAGTAAGTTGCGCGATATTAATATTTAAGTTAATTAGTTTGGAGTGCGCCAGTCATGGCCTATTATTCTACGAATGATTTCAAGTCAGGCCTTAAGGTTATGCTTGATGGAAACCCATGTTCAATCATGGAAAACGAATATGTTAAGCCAGGTAAAGGTCAAGCATTTAACCGTGTAAAACTACGTAATCTTCGTTCGGGTAAAGTGTTAGAAAAAACATTTAAATCGGGTGATTCACTAGAAGCCGCAGACATTGTAGAAGTTGAAATGGAATACTTATACAATGATGGTGAAATGTGGAACTTCATGGATCCTGTATCGTTTGAACAAATTGCTGCAGATAAAGTCGCGATGGGCGATGCCGCAAAATGGTTAAAAGATGATTCAAATGAAAAATGCACTATTATGTTGTTTAATGGTGTCCCTTTAAACGTGAGTGCACCAAACTTTGTCGTACTTAAAATTGTTGAAACAGATCCAGGTGTTCGTGGTGATACTTCAGGTGGTGGCGGTAAACCTGCTAAACTTGAAACTGGTGCTGTCGTACGAGTCCCTTTATTTGTACAACAAGAAGAAAGTGTTCGTGTAGATACGCGTACAGGCGAATATTTAGAACGTGCATAATGGTCAGTAAATGGACTATTATAGCAAGGGATGATGAAAATCATCCCTTTTTTAATGATGCTTTTTCCTAACTTAATGCCAAAGTATTAGATAGAAAATAAAATAAGGAGAGTAAAGTCTCACAATCAAAACTGCAGCGCCTCTAAATAGAAAAAATTGATGCGGATTTATTAAATAGCGTATTTAGATGAGGAATTGACATGGAATCAGTTCAACCGAAGTTATCAATCACTTCAAAACTCATATGGCTTTTTGTGGCTATATTGGGTGCAATATCTTTCGGAATATTAGCAATCAGTCGTGGTGAGCATGTCAATGCAGTTTGGCTAATTCTAGCTGCAATCTGTGTATATAGTATTGCTTATCGTTTTTATAGTTTATTTATTGCCAATAAAGTTTTTGAATTAAATGCACGACGTTTAACACCAGCACATCGTCTTGCAGACGGTCTGGACTATGTACCCACCAATAAAAGTGTACTTTTTGGTCATCATTTTGCTGCAATTGCAGGTGCAGGACCATTGGTTGGACCAATTTTAGCTGCACAAATGGGTTATTTACCGGGAACTATTTGGTTGCTGGTCGGGGTCGTATTGGCGGGCGCAGTTCAAGACTTTTTGGTTTTATTTATTTCTACACGCCGTGATGGTCGCTCTTTAGGCGAGATGGCCAAGCAGGAACTAGGTTCTTTTGCGGGTATAGTCGTCATGTTGGGCGCCTTAGGTGTGATGATTATTATTCTTGCAGTATTGGCTTTGGTGGTGGTAAAAGCATTAACCAATAGTCCTTGGGGCGTCTTTAGTATCGCGGCAACAATTCCTATTGCAATTTTTATGGGCATTTATATGCGTTTTATTCGCCCAGGTAAAATTGCAGAGGTTTCCATTATTGGCTTTGTGCTGATGATGGCAGGTATTATTTATGGTGGAGAAGTTGCACAGCATGCCTTTTGGGGACCATTTTTTACCTTATCAGGGACTGAATTAACATGGTGGTTGATTGGTTACGGTTTTGTTGCTTCAGTATTACCTGTATGGTTATTATTGGCACCACGTGATTATTTATCTACCTTTTTAAAAATTGGTGTTATTGCTGGTTTGGCTGTAGGTATTTTATTTGCCATGCCAGAAATGAAAATGCCTGCAATTACACAGTTTGTTGATGGTTCTGGCCCTGTATTTGCTGGTGCCTTATTCCCATTTTTATTTATTACTATTGCATGTGGTGCTATTTCTGGTTTCCATGCTTTAGTGTCTTCAGGTACAACACCTAAACTGATTAATAACGAAAAAGACATTCGTATGATTGGTTATGGTGGTATGCTGATGGAGTCATTTGTTGCGATCATGGCATTGATTTGTGCCACTATTTTGGAACCCGGTGTATATTTTGCAATTAATGCACCAGCAGCAGTGATTGGTACTACAGTAGAATCAGCATCTGAAGCAGTACGTCAGTTAGGCTTTGTGGTCACACCAGAAACACTGACCTTACTGGCAAAAGAGGTGGGTGAAAGTACGATCTTATCGCGTACAGGTGGTGCACCAACGTTTGCGATTGGTATGGCACATATCATTACCGATATTTTTAATAGCCGTGAAATGATGGCATTTTGGTATCATTTCGCGATTTTATTTGAAGCATTGTTTATTTTAACTGCTGTTGATGCAGGTACACGTGCTTGTCGCTTTATGGTACAAGATACGGTAGGTATTGTTATTCCAGCGGTAAAACGTTCAGGTAATATCTTTGGTAATTTATTAGGTACTGCTGTTGCTGTAGCGGGTTGGGGATTCTTTGTTTATCAAGGCGTCGTTGATCCACTTGGTGGAATTAACAGTTTATGGCCATTATTTGGTATTGGTAACCAAATCCTCGCAGCAATGGCGTTAATTTTAGGTACGGTCATTTTGTTTAAAATGAAGAAGCAAAAATATGTTTGGGTTACCATCATCCCAACAGTCTTCTTATTTATTACATCGATGACTGCAGGTTGGCAAAAGATTTTTCATGAAAATCCAAAAATTGGCTTTTTGGCACAAGCCGATCGTTTTTCAAATGCGATTGCTGCAGGAGAAATCCTAAAACCAGCGAAAACATTTGAAGAAATGCAGACAATTGTTTTATCAAATCAAATTAATGCAGCATTATGTGCATTCTTTATGATTGTGGCAATTGTGATGTTAATTGCTGCGATTGGTGTGATTCGTCGTGCATTAGCAAGTCCTGTACCAACAGTTCATGAAGCAGAGGCGGTATATGCTGATCCTGCTGAACTTGATCCGCCGAAAGTTACACATTAATAGGAGAGTGGCGATGAAGCTTAAATTTCCTCAAAGTGGTAAAACGGTCATCTATAAAATCATTAAAATGACGGTTATGTCGCAAAAAGATTTAATTCTTAATCCAAAGAATTGGTCTCGTATCGCGACACTCTGGCAAAGATTACAGCAAAGCTTTCGTTTAATGGTCGGTGTACCAGATTATCAAAATTATCTGGAACATATGAAAAAACATCATCCCGATCTAGAGGCAATGGATGCAAAAACATTTTATCGTTATTGTGTCGATGCACGTTACCCGAGTGCCGGTGGTGGCATAAAAAAATGCCCATGTTAGTGCGATATATCAGTTAGGTTTGATCTAGGCAACATACTTTGCGATGTTGCCTTTTTTATTCTGTAAATATGATGATCAGTATAAATGTGATAAAAAAATATACACAAATTCTTTACTGATTAAAACTTATGCATGTAAACATATCCTTATCAAAAAAAGCTTGTTTTTTTTGTTAAAAATGCATAATATGCCATCCATTCTAGGTGTATAGCTCAGTTGGTTAGAGCGCTACGTTGACATCGTAGAGGTCTCCAGTTCGAGTCTGGATATACCTACCAAGATATATAAAGGGTTTACAAGCAATTTCAACGACTTGTGGGTCCTTTTTTTATGTCTGTAAGAATATATGCTAATATCGGGCTATTCGGCTTAAATGGTGAAATACCCCGATTCTGCCGAATAATTTACGTCAAGCATTTTGAGTTTTACGTCATGAAAATCCTCAAACCAAGAAAACGTGGTGAAGCCTATTACATTGAGATAATGATTAATGGTAAGCGTTCATCTGCAACTCGTGACACAGCTAAAGAATGCGAACAATGGGCAGCTCAAAAATTACTTGAAGCAAAAGTATAAGTGCTTTACCAAGCATTAATTTTACATTTTTATTAGATATATCATTAAGTAGAGCGTCAATGAAAAAGCTTGTAATAAAGTATGTCGCAGCTATATATACCAAAATTTCGGGGATTATGCCAAAAATCGGCTTTCCTGTAGAAGTATTGATAAATATAAAGTAAGCAACCCCATATAAAAAAGCTAAACTTACAACAAGAATGATCCAGTGAATTGTTTCGTTCATTTTAATTTTTCTATCCAGAGTTAAATTCTTTTGCTTTTTCTCATATAAATGAAAACACCAATCTGTAGAAAAATAAAATAGGATAATTCCCTTAAAAGATTATTTAGAAAGCTTAAATCCCCGCCAATCGTGTTTGTTATGAGCAACAATATTATTAGAACGATATGTAAATATAGAGGTTTAGCCCCTTTCTCTTTTGCAGCACTTGAGGCATTACAATATCCAATTATTATCGCCCCAAACATGACGACAAGAATTGCAGAACCAATTCCAAGATATGTATAGGGAGGAGTTAGGGGAGCATTATCTAAAATAAACATCACGATACCAGCTATAAGTATTAAGCCTAAAAATGATAAAACTATATTTTTTATATAAAAACTTAGCGAAGAGAATTTAAGTGTTTTCATAATTATATTTATAAATGATAATTATTTACAATAATAGCAAAATAGTTAACTATTTAAAATTTAATATTTTCTAAAATTAACATCATACACTTGATACAAAACTTTTATATTTTAATATATTTTTCAATAATTTAATTGCATTAAAGTAACACTATTATTTAATAAGGACACTTTTATGTGGTTTTTCATCGTCTATGATGATTATCTGAACAATGTTTCACGATATTATTAAGTTTTAATTGAGACAAGCATGATGATTTTCAATAAGTTTTGACAATATTATTATAAAAAATAAGATTTTTAATACTTTATCTTCATTTTCGATTCATGCTACTTCGCTATTATAAAACGATCGAACAAACCTCAACTCTTTCTCATAAGGCAAAGAGTTTTCAGCCACAACAATACCCCTCCGTTGTGGCTTTTTTTTATCCAAACCATAGGGTTTAAAGAACTTACTCAAAAAGCCTCCTTTCGCTGGCTCTTCCTCAATCTGCTTTGCTACAGAAATATGCTTATTCTTAGCTTTTGCTTGGGAGCATTATTATTCAAATTCGGCTGTTTATTGTACTAAATATATTAAATATCGCTTAAAAAATAAAAAAAATTAGTAAAGGGTGCACATTTAGTGAATCTCATTCGTCTATATCTATAAGGAAAGACTTTATTATCTTGAAGTTGTTTAAGAAAGAAGCAGCATTGTATTTGCTCTAGAGTACATGCATTCAGTTTATAGAATAATTGAAGGCACTTTTATAGACGGAATAAGCATGAAAAAGCAGGACAGCAAAGTCGATAGATCTTACCTTAAAGGAATAATCCAGCGATGGAGCTTATGGTCGATTTTATTGTTTCACTAAAACATGAGCATGGCTTTACCGTATATAACCCTATTTTAAATCAAGGAATATAAAGATGAATATATCTACAGAACATATGATTCAAGATCGTTTAATGTGGCGTCTTAAGCAAGAAACATCGAGTGAACATGATCGTATGGAAGTACTGATGCAACGTGCAGGAGTATTTGAAAATCAAGAAAATTATGCTCAATTTACCTTATCGCAATATTATTTTCAAAAAGATGTAGAACATTTATATCAAGATGAAAAAGTGCAACAACTGATTCCTGATTTAGCTGTACGTGGTCGTTCTGATGCCGCATTACATGATTTAGCTGATTTGGCTTTAGTACCTCAACAACAAAAACCAGCAACAACATCCGTGACTTATCCTGAATCCTTGGGATGGATCTATGTCTCTGAAGGTTCAACATTAGGTGCTGCATTTTTATTTAAACAAGCCCAAGCCAAATTTGGTTTTGATGCTGACTTTGCAGCACGTAATTTGGCTGCATATCCAGAAGGTCGAGCAATTGTATGGAAGCGCTTTAAGCAAACTTTAGATGATGCTCACTTTACGATGCAAGAAAAAAATCAAATTGTACAGGGTGCATTGCAAGGATTTAAGCGCTTTGGAGATTTATTGGCAGATTTAAAAAATTTGAAATAAAAATAGGGTGGGTATAGGAATAAATATGAAACAAGTTGAGTCAACACAAAAGTTAAATTTAGCTACTAACTTAGAAAATCCTAAATTGGCAAAATCGTGGATGATACGTTGGTTATGCATTGTATTGGCTTGGCTATGTTTGATATTGGGCACATTAGGTCTGATTATTCCTGGGTTGCCTAGCTTTGATTTTTATTTTTTGGCGACGATATTTGCAGCAAAAGGTTCAGCAAAATTACATGCTTGGATTGTCAATCATCCTATGATGGCGCCAATTTTAAAACAATGGCAAACCGACCGGACTTTACCCTTTAAGATAAAAATATTGTCATTACTGAGCATGATCTTGGCAGTCACCTTGGTTGTCATGACAATACCTCATCTCATATTTGTGGCTATTTTGCTGGTGATCATGGTCAGTGTTCAATGCTGGATATGGTTGAGAACTTGAAGGTGTCAATTTAAGCATAATGATGAATCCTTAGATCGAATATGTATCGGATTTTTAATATTGAATCATGTCAAATAGCATTTGATGCCAAAATTTAGCGCATCAAAGATGCTTGCGTAATATCAAATAGGATGATCTGTCTTTTACTAATGTTTTTAGCAGTTTTGATCAGATTATAAAACATGAATAATATGAGGTGAACGTTTCTCGTCAAAATTCGATTGTCAAAATCGAATTATTTAATGATAATGAGAATCATTTTGTATTGAGGTGCAATATGGCTCATTCTACAGCTGCAAGTCATCAATCTCTTGTTCAGTATTATGATGAATTGGTGGATTTCATCAGTCTAAAAACTGGTAACAGACAAATTGCCAACGATGTGGTGCAAGAAACATATTTACGTATTTTTCAACGTCCAGAACAATTTGTTGGGTTAATCCATCCTGCTGCCTTTTTAAAAAAGGTCAGTATTAATATTGCTTTAGACTTGTTAAAAAGAGACAAGATTTATCATAAATATTTTGATGCTTTAGATGATGGAAAGATTGATTTTATCGAAAATAAAATTGAGATAATTCGGCTTTCAGAGCAAGAGTTTAGTGTGGTCAGAGCACAATATACTGAAATGATTTTAAAGAAAATTTCAGCTTTAGCACCGGTTTGCCAAGATGTATTTTTATTAATTCAATTTTATGGCATGACACAGGTAGATGTCGCAAAGCAATTGGGGATTTCAAGAACGATGGTGATTAAACATTTTACCCGTGCATTACAACATTTCATTCCTCTGTTTGCTGAAGAGCAGAATTAGAATGGCGTTTAAACATGAGCATAAAATCGTCGATACACAATGCTTACAAGACACGCAGCGTAAACTTGCCAGTTTTGAAGATGATATTTTGCCTTACTTACCCTCGAAAGATGCGATTTTAGTTAGAGCAAAACAACGGCAATTAAAAAAAAGAGCTCTGACTGCGGCAGTGTTATCTATCGTGGCGATTGGTATGGCTATTTTTTATGCTAATCCGGTCTATCAGCAATTGAGCGTGCAAACAGTCAAAGGCGGACAAAAAATATGGACTTTGCATGATGGTTCTAAAATTCATTTAAATACCGAAACAAAAATACATGTTTTGCAACGTTTACGTAGCCAAGAGATTTTACTGCAGCAAGGCGAAGCCAGCTTTCAGGTAAATCATTCAAAATATAAATTTTTTCAATATTTTAATAGAACATTTAAAGTGATTGCAGGGGAAATGGAGATCGTTGATATTGGTACGGTATTTCATGTGTTAAAACATAATACAACGGATGCTACAGTTGCGGTAGAGACAGGGGAAATTGCAGTTAAAATTGGTGGTTCTTCTGCTGTGATGCTACATTTAATACAAGGCCAGTCTATCCGTAATCATCAGCAATATCTGGGCAAAGTCTCTTCAGTGAATTTACATGAAATAAAGGCTTGGCAATCTGGCGAAATTGTTTTTAATCAAATGCCCTTAATTAAAGCCATTGAAAATTTTCAACGCTATGCTGATTTTTCAGTGCAGATCGAAAATTCTGAGTTGCAGCATCTTCAGATTACAGGACAATTTAAAATTACGAACTATCAAAAATTTATGCAAATTTTACCCATATTAACTGCTGTAAGTGTTGAAAAAATTTCTGATAAGAAATGGATTATTAGAAAAAACAACTCATAGGGTTTACATTTCATTACGTTCAGTCGTCTTTGTAAATAGGAATCATTTATATTAAGGCGTGGCGTCATGAGTTTGAAGGAACAACAACATCAGCGATGGATTGATCCTCAAAGATTTAACAAAACAAACTTAAGCTCTGTTGTGGCTGCAATGATTTATTCAGCATCATTGCATGCCCAAGCGGTTGTATTAGATTTGCCGAGTCAATCTTTGCAACAGTCAATTCAGCAATTGGCACAGCAAAGTGGTATTGAAATTATTGCAGCTACGCAACAGGTACAAAATAAAATTGCGCCAAAAATTAAAGCGAATATGTCTGTTGAACAGGCATTACAGTCGTTATTACACGATTCTGGTTTGCAGGTTAAAAAGCAAGCCAATGTGTATGTGATTGTCGAAAATGGTGACTCAGCACAGCAAAATTTATCCAATTCTATTGCAGCTACACAGATCACATCAGATCAACAGCAGGTGAGTACAGTGCCAGCCATGGTACAGATGGATGTCATTAGCTTAAACGCGGATAAAGATCGTGATACGCAAGGTTATGATGATGTTTATGAAAAAAACTATTCCACCACATATGCGGGTAAAGATTTAATTGAGCGTTTTAAAGGGACTACACCTTCTGATTTATTCAAGGGTATGTCGAATGTCTATAGTGGTGATGCGCGTAATAGTGGTGCTTTAGATCCTAATATTCGTGGTATGCAAGGGCAAGGTCGTGTTCCGGTGACCATTGATGGTACAGAACAGTCTTTAACAGTTTGGCGAGGCTATAATGGGGCAAATAGTCGGAGTTATATTGATCCAAATTTGATTAGTGCTATACAAGTGGTCAAAGGTGCTTCACTGAATAGTGATATTAAAACGGGGATTGCCGGAGGGGTCGCTGCAAAAACCTTAGAGGTTGATGATATTGTTCGATCAGGTCAAACATTTGGTGCAGAAATAAAATTAGAAGGTGCCAGTAATACAGTAAAAGAGCGTTTACCGACATCTTATGTAGGACAAGATTACCGTGATGTGATGGATGAATTGGGGAAGAGTGGCTGGACCAATGTATATGAGGATCCCCTGACCAGTGTGGATCCTAAAGATCGCGCTGATCAAAAATTCCTTGATTTACAAGATCAAGCATTTCGAATTGCCTTAGCGACCAAACAAGATCGCTTTGATCTGCTCGCGGCTTATGCCTATAGAAATCGAGGTAATTATTTTGCTGGAAAACATGGCAGTGATTACTTTTTAAATCAAGGTGTTAATGATGGTGATAATGTCATGGTACCGAATATGGCCAAGTATTTTTCACCCAATGGCGAAGTGACCAATAGTTCGAGTGAAATGATATCGTATTTATTAAAAGGCACATGGCGACCTACGGATGATCAAGCCTTACAATTGACTTATCGAGATTCAAGCAATACTTATGGGGAAATTATGCCATCACGTATTTGGTGGTATACCTTAGATGGTTTACCGCAATGGCCTTTAAGTACCGTACGAAGTAAAGCATATCATTTAGAATATAAGTTCAACCCAGATCAGAGTCGTTGGTTAGATTTAAAACTGAATGTGTGGCAAACCGATACCCACTCTAATACCTATAGTTCTGGTGGCTTTGTAAATACGGTGATTGGTGGTTTTGATAGCGTCTATAGCTTTTGTCATCCCAATCCTGCGAATTTAACGCCAAGTCAGATCAGCAATTATGCAAGACTATGTAATGTTTACAAAAATATTTATGGTTCTGATCGTACGCCAAATAAGTCTTATCTTATTCAAGATACTGCATATACCCGTGCAAAAAATACCCGTAAAGGCATTACGCTAAATAATAAATTACAACTCTTGGATAATCTAAATTTAAATTTAGGCGTGGATTTGAGTAAAGAAAAATTAACCACAGACGATGATTTTATTGATGATAGAACCACATCTGGTGTTGCTTTTAGAATGCTACCACGGGCAGGACGTCGTTCTGAAAATCAATATTATTTTAATTTTGATTGGCAAGCCACTTCATGGTTAAGTTTTACCGCAGGGGCAAAATCAGTTTCTTATTGGTCATTTGATGATTATTTAAATCAATCAACAGGTGGTTCTAATACTATTAATAAAGAAGTTAGTAAGAAAATTTATATTAATTATGCATCAACGTATACGCAAGATGATTATAAAGCAGACGTAGCAGGCTATGAGAAAAAGCATAATATACCTATTACGAGTATATGGGATAACTATTATGCTAGCCAAATAGGAACTACAGTCACAAAAACTGAAGCCTATAATTGGTATGCTGATCCATCAACAGGGAAGTACAGTTCAGAGAATAATCCTATATTAAATGGGAGTGTGAATATTTCAGATATAAAAAATAATGTCCTCTCTACGAGATTGGAATCTATTACAACTCCAGTCACTGAAAATGTAGTAAAGAAAAAAGATCATAAAAATTGGGCACCAGCTTTATCTGCTGCAATCCAATTTAATCCTTATCATCGCCTTTATATTAATTATAGTGAAGCATATCGTTTACCTAGTTTATTTGAGACAACCCTTGGTTTTTCTGCTTCACAATCTGGTTATGATTTAAAACCTGAACATGCACATAATTGGGAAGTAGCTTATATTTATAATATGGAAAAATTTTTGAAATTAAACCAAGGTTTTGCTGATATAAAACTCGCTTATTTTAATAATAAAACCAATCATATGATTGAGCGCAATAATCGTTTGGTATTTACCAATGTCGATCAACAAAAAATAGCTGGCTGGGAATTAGCAGCACGTTATGATAATGGAAAAATATTTGGTGATTTATCTTTAGTTTGGAATCAAAAAAATAAAGTTTGTGATGAAAGTTCAGCATTATTAATGACAGGCCAAGCTGCTATAGGTCTAATAAATAATGGTGCTTGTGTTGATTATGGTTTTCAATCTGGTTATCTGGTGAATATGGCACTGCCTGAATACCAATTTAATTTGACATTGGGCACACGTTTATTTGATCATAAATTAGAGCTTGGGACACGTATTGTATATTTTGAAGGCTTTAAAAATCCATATCTAAATGTAAAGGATATCTCATGGTTTAATCAACCGTTACAGTGGCGAGATACTTGGACATTTGATGCCTATGCACACTATCAATATGATGAGCAGTTTGCTGTTGATTTTATTGGGACTAATCTTAGCAATCAATATTATCTTGATCCGATTAGTCGTTCAGCAACACCAGCACCGGGCCGTACCATTAAAATAGGATTAAGTTATAAATTTTAAATATATTTCTATTATATAGTATGGGGAAATAGATATTATTTAATTAAGATCTTATTTTTTAAATTAAATTTTCATCTATTTATTTATATTGATTTTTTTAAATTAAAATAATCTAAATAATTAAATTTACATCAAAATTTCTATTTTATTTTAAATAAAGTGGGAGATTTTTTTATATGTCTATCATTTTTATATCATAATTTTATTTTAGATTTTAATACAAAAAAATCTTGCAAAATAGAAATAAATCAGTTAAGTTAAACCCATTAGATGAAAATGATAATCATTATTATTTAATGGGTTTAACTTATTGTTTCCAGTATTTCATATAATAAATTAAGGAGATACAAAAGAATAAATATAATAGGTTAAACAAAATATTAAAAATTTTAACTTTATATAATTCAAAGGTATTAATATGAAATTTACACAACTTTCTTTTGCGTTAATTACATCTTTAGCTGTTATTTCTTCTGTACATGCAACTGTGGAGAGTAAATCTAGAGCTTCTACGGATCTTATTCTTTCATCAACAGCAGTTGCAGTAGGTATAAATGGTATGTTTGGTGGTACAGCAATGGATTTTGCGCATTTAAAAGCGTTTGGTGCAGATGGTCATGGGGTTTATCATTTTGCTGGATCTGACATTCCTGTTGCATCTCATCAAGGTTTAGGAGTATGGGGCTTTAAACAGATTGGTTCGAATGCAATTTATTTTGGTGAATGGGCCAAAGAAAGCAAAGACAGTACAGGAAATTATAGCAAACAAGCCGATGATGCTACACATACTGTATTTTATATAGGAGACCATGCTGACAGCAGTATTAGTTCGACAGGAACCGTGACTTATAACGTTTCTGGTCTAAATAATGGTAATTATTATGCCGGTAACTATAGTGCAAATTTTGATACCAATAATTTGACTGGTTCTTTAACTGATGATGTCGATACATTCAATATCGGTAATGCAACCATCAATGCATCGAATGCTCAAATTAGTGGTAATAATGCATTTTGGTCTGGTGCTAATCTGAATGCAACAGGCGGTGAGGTATCTGGTCAATTCTTTAATCATCAACAAGATTTAGCTGGTATTGCAACTTTTGCAGATCGTACACATGATATTGCATTTGGTGGCTCAAAATAAAAATGATATGGATTGGAAAGGCTCACTTGGTCATATTTTGCTATTTGAGTTGCTAAATGAATAATAATGCTGTGCAAAAAATAAATATTTTATGTCTTTTTATGATCGTGCCATCTTGGCTTTATGCAGCCGATGAGTATGATACAAGGCTAAGATTAGAACAAGATTTGTTACAGCAACATAGAGAACAACAACAAGCATTAAAACAGCAGCAACAGATGGATCAGTTACCCAGCCTGATGATTGAAGGGAAAATGATACATATTAATAATAATTTAAATGATCTAGGCCAAGCACTTTATCTGGCAGTCATGCAGAAGCAATGGCAGGCTGCCAGTATTTATTTACCACGTTATCTGGGTTTAGCAGGATATGATGTTGCATTGGCAAAATTTGCACAAGCTGCTTTAGCACGTGCGCAAGGACGTTTGGATCATGCTGAACAATCTTTTAAAGAGGCTTTAAATCTTCAGCCTCAAAATATTCCAATCCAATTAGAATTAGCCCGACTATGGACTGAACGTCAGAAAAATAAAGAAGCAAAACAATTATTTAATCAGATAAAAGTGCAACTTTTAGCTAGACAAGATCCGCTAGTACCACAGATTGTTAAAAGTATAGATATTTATTTACAAGGCTTATATCAACGAGATGCATGGCAAGGTTTAGTCAGCTTAGGCACACGCTATTCGACCAATATTAATAGTACTTCTGAAAAAAGTACAATATGGACTATTTATGCACAAGATCAAGATGGTCAAAATATACCTGTACGACAGGTGATACGGAAAACACCCGATGCTATCCATGCGACAGCATTAGATTATGAAGTAACGTTGAATAAACGTTGGTCTTTATCTGACTATCATGGTATTGCATTAAAGTCTTTGAGTTATGGCCGTTTTTATAGGCATGATCCAGATTATAATGAAATGACATTCAGTTTAAATCTCGGTTATAGCTATCAGAATCAACATCATCAAATTTTATTAGCGCCTATTGTTGAGCATCGTCGTTATCAAAATCAACATTTATCCACGGCTTGGGGAGGACGAGCTGAATGGATGAAAGTAATGGGTCAAGATAAAGCAATGAAGTTGGAATTAGTAATTAAAGATATTGATCATCAGATATATCGCAATCAAAGCGGTATAGAAACGGCTACATTTGCGACCTTCTGGAAAGTATTACCACAGCATTGGACATTGTTTGGTGGCATAGACTGGATCGATCACAACAGTCAAGAACAATATTTTACAGCATATCAGCAACAAGGTTTACGTTTAGGCTTAAGTAAACAATGCACATCAGGCTTAAATATGACGTTATTTAGCTCATTTCGTTGGCGTCAATATGACAAATTCAATCCAGTATTAGCGCAAAAAAGAGATGATTTTGAACAAAATTATACTTTGCTGATCCGTGTACCTCAGTGGAAATTTTATCAGATTACGCCTAATTTCACCTATCAATACACTAGAAATAAAAGCAGTGTGAATTGGCTATATACTTATGATAAACATATTCTGAGTTTAAAATTGGAGCGACGATTTTAAGGATTAACGGTTAATCGTAGCAGTATTTTCTAAACCCATCATGAGGAAAGCATAAGCTATACTTAATATATTCAATCAATTACTAACTATACCTATCATGTGAAATGGTCAGTATAAATTGATGGAAGATACTGTTGATATACTGACCTTCATCCATAATAAGAAATGATCTGTAGCATCTTTAGCATAGAATATACTGTGAATCTAAATCATCTGCTATTCGTACAAATTTGTGATGTCATTTTATAGGCTTAAAAGATGCAATCAGATCATGATATCTATAGCTAAGTTCAAGCCATATTTAAATCCATGATTTTGCCTTTAACTGATTAAGTCGACACTATCTAAAGTCATTCTAGTTGATGAATGGTTTCATCCATCGCATTTGAATAGAATTTGACACCCAATTGAATCCGATCTCGTCCATTTTTTATACGCCAACGATTGCTATCGCGTAGAGAGTACACACAGCCACAATATTCTTGTTGATAGAATTGTTCTTTTTTACTGATTTCAAGCATACGTACGGCACCACCATGTTTACGCCAATTGTAATCCCAATACTGAATACCGTCATAATGTGCTGCTGCACGATGACCGCAATCATTAATCTGCTGCATATTTTTCCAGCGGGAAATTCCTAATGAACTACTGATTAAACTAAAGCCATTTTCAGTGGCATAGAGCGCTGTACGCTCAAAGCGCATGTCAAAACACATGGTACAGCGAATTCCTTTTTCAGGTTCATTTTCCATACCTTTAGCACGTTTAAACCAATCATCAGTGTCATAATCACAATCAATAAAGGCAATATTATGTTTATTCGCAAAGCGAATATTTTCTTCTTTGCGAATTTCATATTCTTTAATAGGGTGAATATTGGGATTATAGAAAAATATAGAAAAATCGATTTCTGATTCAATTAGTGTTTCCATTACTTCTCCTGAGCAAGGAGCACAGCAGGAGTGGAGTAGTAATTTATTATGACCTGTAGGCAGTATCAGTTTTTGACGTTCGAGTTTATTTGACATAGTGATGAGATTGCAGTTGAAACTGCATATTTTAATCAGTTAAGTCAAATATAAATGATGAGTGTGATGATATTTTTTAAGTTTAACATGAATATAATTCATGTTGATCTGGATCAAAAAAACTGTACGGTGAATTCAGATTGGTTAATCGATGTTGATTTATTTAATAGTTGATTTATTGAATACCCGTCGCGATATCGAACTGGCTTGTTTGTTCGCATTGACCCTAGATAGATAAATCAAAACAGTAGTGCTAGCGGTCATATTGCACAAGAAAATCGAAAATTTCAAGAAAGCTTTAACTGTATTAAATGCCATTATGCGGCGAGTGTGGATTTAAATGCGTCATGCAACGGATCAGCGCTAGGATACTATTTTTACTGATATCAATATACTGGTCAATATTTTGACCAGAGTAGCTCAACAGATTGAAAATGAATTTAGTCGGATTGAATAATGATCGATATTAAGCTGCTTTAGACTGAATTTGATCTATGAACTTAAATCACATTTCTGAGCTCCCGAGCAGTTTCTTGTAATAAAGGTAATATTTGCTGGATTAAATATTCTTTGCTGCTACGTCCTGTTGAAGACACAATATTGAGTGCTGCAATCACATTACCTTTAGGTGCATAAATCGGGACAGCCAGTGCATGAACACCTAATTCATGCTCTTCACTAGAATAGCACCAGTCCTGTTGTTTAATTTTTTCCAAAAGTGCCAGAAATTGATCATTTTCAGTACAGGTATATTTTGTCAGGCGTTTCAGTGGATATTTATCCAACCAATTGAGTTGTTCTGTATGATCCAGATGTGCAAGTAAAATTTTACCTGCCGATGTTGCATGTGCAGGTAGTCGATTACCCAAATGTAATCCATAAGGATTAACGCGATCTGTTTGCTGATGTGAGGCGCTACGCGCAATGGTAATGGCTTCAAAACCATCTAAGACCATTACAGAAAAGATCAGTGACGTTTGTGTTGTGAGTAAATTTAATAATGGCTGACAAATTTTGGGTAATTGTGATCCACCTAAATAAGCACCTGAAAATTTTAAAACTTTTGCTGTTAAATAATAATAATGACCATCGTAATCTAAATAACCTAAATACTCTAAGGTTAATAAATGTCGACGTGCAGCAGCACGTGTTAATCCTGTTTTTTCAGCAACCAGCGTGCTATTTAAGCGATGTTTTTCAGGACCAAAGCATTCTAAAATCGCCATACCTTTACTGATTCCTGCAATAAAATCTTCATGTCGAATGATTTTTTGATTATCTGCATTTTTTAATATCCGACTGATTTCCTTCGACACGATTTTCTCCATAAAACAGCGATAAAATAGATTGAGCATGATGTTATTCACGCTTGAGCTTTTTAAATCTGGGTTAAATATAGTACAAAAATGCAATCAATGTTCGATCATCGAACGAAAGTATTATGGATCGAACAAAAGCCGTTATAAAAGCTAGCCGAATATTTAAAAAGTCACAAAAATAGCAATCAGGAATTCTAATAGAAATACTCGGGATTCAGCACTTGCGGTTTAAGCTGTTATGCATGCTGGTGTTGATGATTTATATGTAATGAGCAAAGTCGCAGATTTAAGCTTTATCAAAAGGTCAGCGATGATGGATGCGGTGGTATTAATCTAAGACCAGAATAATGAATGGGTTTATATTGATAACATGATGGTTTGATTGAATCTGCATACTTCACATGTGATTGAGCATCAATAGCAATGCTTGATCACTCATGCGAGTTGTAGTTAATCAAGTCATGGTGCTGACCACTCAGCACGGTAGAAAACGATTGAAGGATAGTGATCATGAGCCAGTTATATGCCAGCTTATTTTATCAGGATGATGTCACAAACATTTTTAGTGATCAGACTTTAATTGCCTATATGATTGAGGCAGAAGTTGCCTTGGCACAAGCTCAGGCTCAGGTCGGCGTAATTCCTCAATCTGTCGCCGTCACAATTGCGCAAGTTGCATCCACAGCATTAGAGCAAATTGACTTTGATGCTTTAGCGATTGCAACGGCTTTAGCAGGTAATATAGCAATTCCGTTTGTTAAACAATTCACTGCAATTGTCCAACACGTCGATGCCGAAGCAGCGGGCTATGTACATTGGGGTGCAACCAGTCAAGATATTTTAGATACCGCCTGTATTTTACAATGCCGAGCAGCATTACAGTGTGTGGAGGCTCTCATTGAGCAATGTTATCAAGTTGCGCTGCGTCAAGCTCAACAATATCGCTCACAGGTGATGATCGGACGCACATGGTTACAGCAAGGTTTGCCTATTACATTGGGGCATAAATTTGCCCGTTGGGCTTCGGTATTTTATCGTGATTTAGTTCGTATCGCAGCCATGAAAGAGCGTGTTCTTACTGCACAATTAGGTGGTGCAGTGGGTTCATTAGCTTCTTTACAAAGCCAAGGTAGCGCAGTTGTACATGCTTATGCTGCACAATTACAACTTTCAGTACCGACGTCCACTTGGCATGCTGAACGTGATCGTATGGTCGAAATTGCCAGTGTTTTAGCAATGGTGACAGGAAGTTTGGGAAAAATGGCACGCGATTGGTCGTTAATGATGCAGACCGAAATTGCTGAAGTATTTGAACCGACGGCAAAAGGTCGTGGTGGTTCGTCAACAATGCCTCATAAACGTAATCCTGTGGCAGCAGCCTCTATTTTGGCAGCAGCAAATCGTGTTCCAGTTTTGATGTCAAGTTTGTACCAAAGTATGGTGCAAGAACATGAACGAAGCTTGGGAAGCTGGCATGCAGAGTGGTTGGCTATACCTGAAATTTTTCAACTCTGTGCAGGGGCATTACAGCGTACTTTAGAGGTTTTAGATGGGATACAGATTAATCCTGAGCAAATGCAACGTAATTTAGATTGTACACAAGGTCTGGTGATGGCTGAGGCATTGATGATGGCATTAGCACCTCATCTCGGGCGATTAGCAGCCCATCATTTGATTGAATCTGCATGTCAGGCAGCAGTCGCACAAGGTGTACATTTAAGTGAGATTGTGATGACGCTGGATCAAGTGAAAGCACATTTTAATTCCACACAAATTTTAGCCTTATTTCAACCAGATACGTATTTGGGCAATATTCAAGCGCAAATTGATGCGGTATTGCAAGAAGCCAAAGGGCTATCGAAATGAATATCTATTACCAGCATTAATTCAGGCAATACATTCAACAGGAATGATTGTATTTAATTCGAGCTTAATCGCTTTTATTCATTGTTTATCGATTTTTTAAAGATTTTTAGCCAAGGAGGCAGGTATGGCGTCTCAGGAATACGCTACTCCAAAAACGAGTATAGACGCACAAGCACTGATTGATCAGGCTGCTATGAGTAAATATCAATGGATCATTGCAATCATCTGTTTTTTGATTGTCTTTGTCGATGGTATTGATACTGCTGCAATGGGTTTTATTGCACCAGCTTTGGCTCAAGACTGGGGCATTGATCGCTCGCAATTGGGACCTGTGATGAGTGCAGCATTAGGCGGCATGATTATTGGTGCTTTAGTTTCTGGCCCAACTGCTGACCGCTTTGGGCGTAAGATTGTTTTAACGATTTCAATGCTCATTTTTGGTGGTTTTACAGTCGCGTCTGCTTATGCTCCAGACTTAAATACACTCGTCGTGCTGCGTTTTTTAACCGGTATTGGTTTGGGTGCAGCCATGCCGAATGCCACAACCTTATTTTCTGAATATTGTCCACAGCGTTCTCGTTCTTTGCTGGTGACCTGTATGTTTTGTGGTTACAACTTGGGTATGGCAACGGGGGGATTTATTAGCAGTTGGTTAATTCCTGCATTTGGTTGGCACAGTCTATTTTTATTAGGGGGATGGTCACCGTTAATTTTAATGATTTTGGTGATGGTGTTTTTACCTGAATCTTATCGTTTTTTAATTGTTAAAGGTCGTGATCATCATAAAGTTCAGCAAATTTTATCACGTATTGCACCAACACAAGTGCAGGGTGTAACTGAGTTTCATGTACCTGAAGAAAAAGTCGATGCAACCAAAAATCAAGGCATATTTGGCATGCTGTTTTCTGAGCGTTATATCAAAGGAACCGTTTTACTCTGGTTAACCTATTTTATGGGTTTAGTCATGATTTATTTATTGACCAGTTGGTTACCAACTTTAATGCGTGAAACAGGTGCTTCTTTAGAGCGTGCTGCATTTATTGGTGGATTATTCCAGTTTGGTGGTGTGTTAAGTGCTTTATTTATTGGCTGGGCAATGGATCGTTTTAATCCAAACCGTATTATTGCAGGCTTTTATTTTGTAGCAGGAATATTTGCTTTTGCTGTAGGACAAAGCCTAGCAAATCCAACATTATTGGCGATTTTAGTCCTGTGTGCTGGTGTTGCAATGAATGGTGCACAATCGGCAATGCCTGCACTAAGTGCTCGCTTTTATCCAACACAATGCCGTGCAACGGGAGTCGCATGGATGTCTGGAATTGGCCGTTTTGGAGCAGTCTTTGGTGCATGGATTGGTGCAGTTTTGCTGGGGCATCAATGGTCATTTACGGCCATTTTAAGTTTGTTATTGATTCCTGCAACAGCAGCAGCAATTGCGATTTTTGTTAAATCACGGGTTGCACATACCGATGCGACTTAATGGAGATTTCTGTTATGAATGATGAACAGCGTTATCAACAAGGAATTCATGTACGTACCGAAGTATTGGGTGAAAAGCATGTAGGCCGTTCAATTGAAAATTTAAATGAATTTAATGCTGATTTTCAAAATTTTATCAGTCGTTTTGCTTGGGGAGAAGTATGGTCTAGACCAGGAATGCCTCGTCATACACGTAGTCTGGTCACGATTGCGATTTTATTGGCGCTTGGTCGTGAAGATGAATTAAAGATGCATTTACGTGCCTGCTTTAACAATGGTGTAACTCAAGACGATTTAAAAGAGCTACTGCTGCATTGTTCACTATATGCAGGTTTACCGGCAGCAAATGCAGCCATGCATCTGGCAGAACAAGTATTTGCCGAACTCGGAATGACACCACAAAAATTAAATCCTGCCGTACAACCAGATACAGCAGCAACACATCAAGACGAATGGAACGAAAACAAGAGGGATTAATTATGTCGCAACTTATTTTGGGTGCTTATGCACAACGCAATACTGATGATCATCCGCCAGCATATACACCAGGTTATAAAACAAGTGTTTTACGCTCGCCAAAAAATGCCTTGATTTCGATTGCAGAAACGTTAACGGAAGTGACGGGTCCACAATTTAGTGCTAAACAATTTGGTGCTCGGGATAATGATTTAATTTTAAATCATGCCCATGAAGGTTTACCAGTGGGTGAGCGAATTATCGTGCATGGTTATGTACGTGATCAATTTGGCCGTCCTGTTAAAAATGCCTTGCTTGAAGTATGGCAAGCCAATGCTTCGGGACGTTATCGCCATCCGAATGATCAATATATTGGTGCGATTGATCCTAATTTTGGGGGTTGTGGTCGCATGATGACCGATGCCAATGGTTATTTTGTATTTCGAACCATTAAACCAGGCCCATATCCTTGGCGTAATCGTATTAATGAATGGCGTCCAGCTCATATCCATTTCTCGTTGCTTGCTGACGGTTGGGCACAACGCCTTATTTCTCAATTTTATTTTGAAGGCGACACCCTGATTGATTCATGTCCAATTATAAAAACAATTCCTTCGGAACAACAACGTCGTGCGCTGATTGCTTTAGAAGATAAGAGCAATTTTATCGAAGCAGACAGCCGTTGTTATCGTTTTGACATCACATTACGTGGTCGTCGTGCAACATATTTCGAAAATAATTTAATTTAAGATATGGAGAATAAAATGAATCATTGGAATTTTCAGCAATTACATGAAACCCCATCTCAAACGGGTGGACCTTATGTACATATTGGTTTATTGCCTCAGCAAGCCAATATTCAGGTATTTGAAAATAATTTTAATAACCAACTGGTTCAGGAACAGACCTTAGGTGAGCGTATTCGTTTAGAAGGTCAGGTTTTAGATGGTATTGGTGTGCCACTACGTGATGTATTGGTTGAAATCTGGCAAGCAGATGCCAATGGCGTATATCCAAGTCCTGCCGATATTCAAGCCAAGATAGCAGATCCTCATTTTTCGGGTTGGGGACGTACTGGTGCAGACTTTGAAACTGGACTTTGGAGTTTTGATACCATTAAACCAGGGGCTGTGCCTGGGCGTAATGGATCAATACAAGCACCACATATTGCACTGATCATTTTTGCACGCGGTATTAATATCGGACTGAATACACGGGTATATTTTGACGATGAGCACGAAGCAAATACACAAGATCCTGTTTTGTGTGGTATTGAATGGGCGCCGCGTCGTCAAACCTTAATTGCTCAACGTATTGAACGTGATGGTGAAATTGTTTATCGCTTTGATATTCATATTCAAGGTGAAAATGAAACCGTTTTTTTTGATATTTAGTATTAATCAATCATTTGTAAATCACTGATATGGTCAACAGTAAACCACGATTTAATCTATTTTTATGATGTATTGGCTTGCCATATCGTGTGCGGTTACCTAACAGTGATTGAGTCATCTTAATCGTCAGATTTTAAGATGATTACATGGTGTTTAACGCATCAATTAAACCTGTGTAATAGTTTAAAAATACAAGGAAATGTAATCGTAATGTTGAAAAAAACTGTATTGCAATTGTGCCTAGCGAGTATGCTTTTGGCGACGATACCCTCTGTCTGGGCGGCACCATCTTATCAGGTTAAAAATCTGAAGATTGGGGAGCTACCAGTTAAAACAATTGTACCGATTACAGCCAGAACGGCAAGCCAAGCAATAGCACAAGCGCAACAGATTGCAGCACATCCAGATGTAGATATTGCTGAATTTCGTATTGATTTACTGGATTTTGCTGCTGATAACCGTCAAGTGATTGCATTAGGTCATCAGTTAAATCAAATTTTAAAAGATAAACCCTTGATTGCCACCATTCGCACTCACAATGAAGGGGGGCAGATGAAGATTTCAGATCAAGATTATGAAAAAACCTATCAAGCATATCTTCAGCACCCTTTTATGCAGTTGTTTGATATAGAAATGTTTCGTGACGCAAAGTGTGTGGCAAATTTGACGCAATTGGCGCATCAGCAAAATATTTTGGTGATTATGTCAAATCATGATTTTAATCAAACACCTGCTCAACAAGATATAGAACAACGTTTACTTCAACAGGATCAAATGGGCGCCGACATTTTGAAAATTGCAGTGATGCCTAAATCGAAGCAAGATGTCATGACGTTAATGAATGCAACTCAAGCAGTAAGTCAAAAAAGCACAAAACCCTTATTGACGATGTCAATGGGGCAATTAGGTACATTATCACGGATTGCTACTGCCAATATTGGAGGCAGCTTAAGTTTTGGCATGATAGGTGAGGCTTCAGCACCGGGGCAAATAGATGTTCAGCAACTACAGCAATTTTTAAAAACACTACAGCCTAGCCCTTAAAGTTTGACGATATAAAAGGATTTGAAAATGAAATTATCCATTTTAACTTTGACTACATTGGCATTTTTTCATTTTGCCATGCCAAGCTTGGCCAGTGCAGAAACGTATATTGTTGATCGTTATCAGGATGATACTGCAAAGGGATCATTACGCTGGGCGATTGAACAATCCAATGCACATTCAGCAGCAGAAAATGAGATTCAAATTCAAGCTGTAGGGAAAGCACCCTATATCATTCAATTAAAGCAACCTTTACCGCCAATTAAGTCAGCGGTCAAAATTATTGGAACGGCATGGGCTAAAACTGGTGATTTTACTGTCATTGATGGTTCCTTATATATAAAAGGCGAGGGAGCGAAAGCATGTCCCGGCGCAGATCCATCACAATATGGTACCAATGTCCGTACCACAACCTTACCTGGCTTTGTTTTACAAGATGTGAATGGGGTAACTTTAAAGGGATTGGATATTCACCGTTTTTGTATTGGTGTATTGATTAATCGTTCAAGTCATAATTTGATTCAACATAACCGGATTAGTAATAACTATGGTGGTTCAGGGGTCATGCTCACTGGTGATGATGGTCAGGGTAATCCGACTGCAACGACCACGATCAATAATAAAATTTTGGACAATTTATTCATTGATAATGGGGATGGATTAGAGTTGACGCGTGGAGCTGCTTTTAATTTGGTCGCTAATAATCTTTTTACCTCAACCAAAGCCAACCCAGAACCGTCTCAAGGTATTGAAATTTTATGGGGCAATGACAATATTGTTGTGGGAAATAAATTTGAAAATTATTCCGATGGATTGCAAATTAATTGGGGTAAGCGTAATTATATTGCCTATAACGAACTGACCCGTAATTCAATTGGTTTCAATATTACAGGTGATGGCAATATTTTAGATCGTAATCAAGTGTATGCAAATCGTTTAGGGATTGCTATACGTTCGGAAAAAGACGCCAATGCACGAACTACCTTGACCAAAAACTTGATTTGGGACAATGGTCAAAATATTCAACGTTGTGAAGCTGGAGGCTCTTGTGTTCCAGATCAACGTTTAGGTGCTATTGTTTTTGCTGTACCAGCCCTAGAACATGCTGATTTTGTTGGTTCTCGTGGTGGAGGTGTGATCATTGAGCCTAGCAAACTACAGCACAGCTGTACTCAGCCAGATCAACAAGGTTGCAATGCAATCCCCAATCAAAATATTCAAGCACCTCGCCTAAGTTATCATCAAGGTCAAGTGACAGCGACTATTCAGGCACAGCCAAATCAGCGTTATCAAATTGAGTTTTTTGCTAATGATCAAATACAGGCTCAAGAAGCACAACATTATTTAGGCATGAAAATCGTCACGACCAATGCAAATGGTCAAGCAACCGCGACGTGGAAAGTAACACACAGTATTGGCAATGTAACTGCTAATGTCACCAATCATTTAGGTGCAACCTCTGAGCTCAGTTCAGCGGTTCGGCTGCAATGATTAAAAACTGCATGGAAAGCTCATATCACGAGAGTGTAAACAAAAAAGGATATTTGAGAATGCAAAAAACTGGATTGAAACAAGCGAGTTTAACATTAGGTTTAGTCGCGTTGAGTACCTTAAGTTGTCAATTGGCGACAGCAAATACGTTTTATTCTGTAGATCGTCAATGGTTGTTAGGGGATTGGCAGGGTAAGCGAAAAGATTTAGAGGATCAAGGCTATAAATTTACAGCTTCAATCATGAATGAGACGGCAACCAATTTAGCGGGTGGCTATGATCATGATAGACATGTTGCCAATGCAGCCCAACTTACTTTGGGGATGAACTTTGATTTAAATAAAATTGCCAATTGGAAAAATACCACAGCAGCAATTACGGTAACTAAACGTGATGGTACTGCTTTAACGCTAGATCGTATTAAAGATCCACGTGTGAGTGCATTGGGTAACAGCCAAGAAATTTATGGTCGTGGTAATATTTGGCGTTTAAGCCAAGCTTGGATCAAGACGGGATTTAATGATAACCGACTACAATTTAAGATTGGTCGAATGGGGATGTCTGAAGACTTTAATAGTTCGCAATGTGAGTTTCAGAACCTGTTGCTCTGTGGCGGCCAACTTGGTAAATCCATCGGTTCTATTTGGTATAACTCACCTGTAGGTATATGGGGAACCAATCTTAAATATAACTTTGCACCGGATTGGTCATTCGGTATTGGTGTTTATGAAGTCAATCCTGACAATATTAAAACCGATTCTAATCGTGATGGATTTAATCTTGATATGAATCATGTCGATGGTGCAACGATTCCAGTAGAGTTGGCGTGGAAACCTAAATTGGCAATATTTAATCATTTACCGGGAGAATATAAGTTCGGTGGATTATATTCAACAGCTGATGCCAAAGATGTGCAAAGTGATGAAATACAGGAGAGTAAACATAGTTTCTGGTTTAATGCACAGCAACAACTTACACAGCAAGGTGATGATCCTCAGCGTGGTTTATATATGACAGTCAATGCTGTTGTTAATGATCGTAAGACCACAGCAGTAGAGAGTACCCAGCAATTGGCATTCTGGTATAAAGGCCCATTTGATCATCGTCCTAATGATTCAATTGGTTTGGGTTTTGCCAATTATGTTGTCAATCACCGTTTGACGGATCGTCAAATTGCCATCAATGAAAGTCGTGGTTATTACAGTTATAATGCTACTGCCAGTGATTATGTACCGATTCAGCACGATGAACTTAATATTGAACTCAACTATACTTACCAATGGTCACCCGCTTTAATGCTGAGACCAAATTTACAGTATATTTATCAACCTGCTGGAGTTAAAGCAGTGGATAATGCTTGGGTAGCAGGGCTCAGTGTGAAAGTAAATTTTTAATTGTATCTAGCTAAATCAGTATGATACCGGTGATGCAAAGGATCGTACTTGAGTTTGTTGATCAGCGACTTTAATTTTTTGCTTTCGATAGGTCAATTCGCTATAAATGCGAATTGACCTTGGATGAGTTTGAGTTGTACTGGTGGATGGTTCAATAGAAAAATTATGGACGCAATAAAAAGTTAATCATCACATTATTGGGTTTTGCTCTAACTTTAAACCAGTTTTCAATTCTGGTTTTATCTGCCGCATGTAGGTTTTTTTGACTGTAAATATTGAGTTCAATCAGTTTTTCTTTATTGTCATCTGATGCAACATGAACACCTTGGCCAATAAAAACAGAAACGATGCTTGGATACTGTACTTTAAGTTCTTCAAAAATTTCATCTGCATCGTTAAGCAACGCATTTTCAGTTAAGATTTGATTTTGTAACTTTTGAATCTCTTGGTCTTTTTGTTGTAACGTGGCTTGTGTATTAAAATATAAGTCATTGAGTAAGCCTGACTTTAAAGCAGAGATATCCATATTATTGTTATTGGTCTGATGAACCAATATTTTGGTATTTTCAAGTTTAGATAAAATCAGCTTGGATTTGATTTGGTTGAGTTGTTCTGGCGTAACGTAGGCACCAATCAGTGCAATATCGACAGTGCGTGTATTGGCATTAATTTTAAGGTTGGCAATCTGGGTATCATCATTAGAAAACTCATCATAGACAAATTGAGTGACCGTTGAGGTAAAAATTTCATTTCTGACTAGATTGACCGTTAAATAAGCACTGGGAATTGCGGTTGCAATAGTGATGACAAACAGACTGATTTTAACTTTTTTTTCCAATTGTGGATTGGCGAAATCTACTCGTTTAAGCCGTAAAATACGAATACCAATAATCGTAGATAAGCAAATAAAAACACAATTAATGGCATATAAATATAAGGCACCAACCACAAAATTCCATTGTCCCGTAGCGATCCCAAAACCTGCGGTACATACAGGTGGCATTAAAGCTGTTGCAATGGCAACGCCAGGAATGACATTTGATGTTTCTTTACGAGAAATACCAATAATACCGGCAAAGCCCCCAAATAAGGCAATCAGTACATCCCAAATAGACGGGGAAATACGTGATAACAATTCAGACTGTGCTTCATGTAAGGGTGAAATGACAAAATATAATGTTGACACTAATAAACTAATAATAGTGGCCATCACCAAATTTAATAAAGCATGTTTAAACATACTAAAGTCATAAATTGCCACTCCCAGACCCGCACCCATAATCGGACCCATCAGTGGTGAAATTAACATGGCACCAATAATGACGGCTGGAGAGTTAATATTTAAACCAATAGAGGCCGTTAAAATGGCAAAAATTAAGATCCAAGGGGTTGAGCCTGACAGACTGACGTTATCGGATATGCGACGTATAATTTCATGATCATCGGCTTTATTGGTAAACCAGTTAAATCGACTCAGTAAAAGCTGATTGAGTTTTTGAGTATTATTTAAAAATCCATTATTTTTGTTCATCTATTATTCTCGATTAAACATTAAATGAACAATACTGTATTATGAAGTGAAATGATATAGGATGTATTATTCTAATTGTATGATTATTTTAGATTATTTGAAGAATTATTATTTATTGTGCTAGAGATTATAATTGATATATTTTAAGTCAATATTAGCCATTATAAGGTGATATATAACAATTTTTCTGCCTAGGCATAGTCTGATCATGATTTATGATTTTAGTGTTGTTTTTATGATAAATATACTGAGTAATTATTGAGAATCATGCTCAAAATAATCTGTATATATCTGTTTATAATTGTCGTATTTTAGTATCTTTGACCAGTGAAACTGAGTGATTTTAATCACAATAAGGGTCCATTTATATATTTTATCTTAATGATCGTCCATCGTTAAAAATGCTGAATGTTATTCAAGTGATATATTCTTGATGATTGATCATTAATAAAATTAAATTCTAAACAAGAAAAGGTATATTTATCCTTATGATATTGCATATATTGATTTAAAATACATCTTACAGCGAGTTTAGATATACTTATGTAGTAAAACTTAAATTGAGCCAGTTTGCCATCGAGGACAATTATTGTTGTCAATTGTGTGATCTGATCTTGGTGCGAAAATTATTGGCTTAACTTGTGTTAATATGTATGAATATTAGTCAAAACCACAAGATGAAAAGATATTTCGTTGACTGAAATGAGAGGAAGAACGATACTCTCAACGTTTTATTTAAGCAAACTGGTTCTCTGGAGCTGAGTCATAAGCTCGGCTCTTAAAACTCAATTCAAAGCAAGGGGCTATATATGGCTGGTGGAAAGTCAAAAATCATTTATACACTGACCGATGAGGCGCCATTGTTGGCGACTTATTCTCTACTGCCGATCATTGAGACCTTTACTAAGCCGGCTGGCGTTGAGATTGTTAAAACAGACATCTCAGTTGCTGCACGTGTGCTCGCAGAATTTACAGACTACCTAAGCGACGAGCAGAAGGTGCCTGACAACCTCGCTGAGCTAGGTCGTCTCACACAAGATCCAGAAACTAATATCATTAAACTCCCTAATATTAGTGCATCTGTTGGTCAGTTAATGGCATGTATCAAAGAGCTTCAAGCGAAAGGTTATGCACTTCCTGACTATCCTGAAAATCCAACGACTGAAGAAGAAAAGTCGATCAAGCAACGTTATAGCAAATGTTTAGGTTCTGCTGTAAACCCAGTATTACGTGAAGGTAACTCTGATCGTCGTGCGCCTGCTGCTGTAAAAAATTATGCGAAAAAACATCCACACTCGATGAGTGAATGGAAACAATGGTCACAAACCCATGTTTCTCATATGCAAGAAGGCGACTTCTATCATGGTGAGAAATCAATGACTCTTGATCGTGCTCGTAATGTTAAAATGGAATTAATCACAAACAGTGGTAAAACACTGGTGCTTAAGCCAAAAGTAGCTTTACAAGACGGTGAAATCATTGATTCGATGTTTATGAGTAAAAAAGCGCTTTGCGATTTTTATGAAAAAGAGCTTGAAGATTGTCGTGAAGCAGGCATTTTATTCTCATTACATGTTAAAGCAACGATGATGAAGGTTTCACACCCGATCGTATTTGGTCACTGTGTGAAAATTTATTATAAAGATGCTTTTGAGAAACACGGAAAATTATTTGATGAGCTTGGCATTAACGTGAATAACGGTATGTCAGTGCTTTATGAAAAAATTGAAACTTTACCTGAATCACAACGTGATGAAATTATCCGTGATTTACATGCTTGCCAAGAACATCGTCCTGCATTAGCTATGGTTGATTCTGCTAAAGGAATCACCAACTTCCATTCACCTAATGATATTATTGTTGATGCATCAATGCCAGCAATGATTCGTGGTGGTGGTAAAATGTGGGGTGCTGATGGCAAGCAGTATGATTGTAAAGCAGTGATGCCTGAATCAACATTTGCACGTATTTATCAAGAAATGATTAATTTCTGTAAATGGAATGGTAACTTTGATCCACGCACAATGGGTACAGTACCAAACGTTGGCTTAATGGCACAAAAAGCAGAAGAATACGGTTCACACGATAAAACCTTTGAAATTCCTGAAGCAGGTATTGCCAATATTACTGATCTTGATACTGGTGAAGTATTAATGTCACAAAATGTTGAAGCGGGCGATATCTGGCGTATGTGTCAGGTAAAAGATGCACCAATTCGTGATTGGGTTAAGTTGGCGGTAACACGTGCGCGTAATTCTGGTATGCCAGCAATCTTCTGGTTAGACCCATACCGCCCGCATGAAAATGAATTAATCAAGAAAGTAGAAAAATACTTGAAAGATTATGACACTACAGGTCTTGATATTCATATCATGTCACAAGTTCGTGCAATGCGTTATACGCTTGAGCGTGTTGCTCGTGGTCTTGATACCATTTCTGTAACGGGTAATATTTTACGTGATTACTTAACAGATTTATTCCCAATTATGGAATTGGGTACTTCAGCTAAAATGCTGTCTATTGTGCCATTAATGGCAGGTGGCGGTATGTACGAAACGGGTGCAGGCGGTTCAGCACCTAAACACGTACAACAATTGGTTGAAGAAAACCACTTACGTTGGGATTCTTTAGGTGAGTTTCTTGCATTAGCCGTTTCTTTAGAAGAATTGGGCATTAAAGAAAATAACGCACGTGCAAAATTGCTTGCCAAGACACTTGATCAGGCAACAGGTATGTTATTAGACAATAATAAGTCACCATCACGCCGTACAGGTGAGCTGGATAACCGTGGTAGCCACTTCTATTTAGCGTTATATTGGGCAGAAGCACTTGCAGCACAAGATGAAGATGCTGAACTTAAAGCTAAATTTACTGTATTGGCAAAAACCTTGGCTGAAAATGAGCAAAAAATTATTGCTGAATTAGAGCAGGTGCAAGGTCAGGCAGTTGAAATTGGTGGTTATTACGCTATCGATCCTGTTAAGGTAAATGCGGTTATGCGTCCGAGCGCTACACTGAATCAAGCATTGGAAAGTCTTTCAGCTTAAGCGAAGACTGACTACGTCAATACATGATTGGCGTAGTGATCAGCACTAAATTTGAGTGTAATACCTCTTAAAACAGATATTCTATATGTGTTTTTAAGGGGTATTTTTTTATGCTATTTGCATCCATCTCATGATGAATAATCACACTATAAAGCTATACCGAGCAAGCAACAGATTGAGTATAGCCGTGGTTTTGATCTAAAAAATAGCGCAATACTATAGAAAATCCACTGCGGTCTTAGCGATTTTCACTATCCATCAATTGCTGTTATTGGATGATCAGAAGCTAAGCTTTAAGCTAAAAATGTTTCCTGTAAATAACGCCACTGCATTTTTCCATCAATTTCTTCAATTAAAGCACAAGAATGACGAATTAATGTACCAGTGCTTTTGCTATGTTTTTCGGTATAAGTTAAAACAATTGCATTGTCTTGTTGTAATATAATTTTTTCATCGTAGATTTCAATTTTAATATCGGGCATTTTGGCTTGATTTTGGATAAATAACTGTTGTACTTGTTCTAATGTTAAGCATTTACCGGCTGCACCAATCATGGTGAAATCTGTAGAAAAATGTGCAGATAATAAAGCCAGATCTTCTGCTACATGTGTACCAGTAAAAATTTTTTCGATGAGTACATGCATCGTATGAATACTATTGAGTGCTTTTTCAGCCGAAAGTGCCATGGTTTACATCCTTGAATGATTAATCAAAATACCATAATAAATCAAAATTACATGTAAAATTCAATATAATTATTGAAATATTTTAGGATGCTGAATGAATTGGAAGTAAAAATAACTCAATTATGAATGAGTTATTTTTGCTTATGGTCTATGAATATGAATGATGCTACTGATTTTAATTGGAAGGCATAAGGTTAAATAGTTTCTTCATTTGTGCATTGAGTTGTATTAATTCTTCATCATTAAATGAATTTAAGATCCCAGAAAGTGTCACAGAGCAAATTTGATTGATTTGTTCAACCAGTAATAATCCTTTATCTGTCAGCTTGACCATTGAAATACGTTCATCTGATACTGAAGAAAATACCTCAACAATATCATCTTCAACTAGACGGTAAATCGCTTTGGTTGCGGTGGTCAGTTTGATGGTGGATAAGTTGGCAATATCAGTAATACTGGCTTCTCTAAGTGCATTTGTACTTAAAATAATTTTACGTCGAGTATTGTCTATACCTAGTTTTTTAATAGATTTTTCAATAAGTTGTGTATATTTTCCATTCACTTGTGAAATCCAGAAAAAGGGATAGTTTTGTAAACTCCCTGGCTCGCTATTGGGTAAGAAATGTTCTAAATGAGTTAGCATGATCGCAGTATAATTAATGAAGATGAGGCGCATTATACAAAAAAAAATATTATTTTAATGCCATAAAAAACTTGACAAAGCGCTAACTTGTCCTAATATTGTAATTAGAAATAAAAATACATGGAAAAGTGAATGAATATTATTACGCAAGATCTGCAGATTGGGTCAGGAAGACTCAATGTGATGATCAAGGATTCAATCGATATTCAAGGATTTAAAACGACATTGGCCAGTAAGGCAATGGAAAATACCATACCAGCCGCAAAAAATGCCACGGTGGTAGAACGTATTTTGGCGGCAGACTGTCAAATTACGGCCAAAACTAATTTGCATGAATTGGCATTTGGTATTACTGGAATTAATGATGCGTTTGGTACGGCCATCAATCCCAAATATCCACAATTGATTCCGGGTGGTTCTTCAAGTGGTTCAGCTGCTGCAGTTGCGGCACAATTGGCTGATTTTACTTTAGGAACAGATACCGGTGGTTCCATTCGTATGCCAGCAGCATGTTGTGGTGTGTTTGGTTTAAAACCAACCTTTGATCGTATCAGTCGTTGTGGTATTCATCCGCAATATAGTTCTTTAGATTGCGTGGGTCCATTGGCCAATTCAGTTGAGATGATTGAAACGGCAATGCAAATTATTGATCCAAGTTTTGTTATCGCAGCAGCAATCACGCAAGCACCTAAGTTGGCATACTTGGCTGTCAGTGCAACAGAAGAAGTTTATCAGACGATTATGGATTATTTAACACAAGCCGGATTACAACCAGACTGTGTTGATGTGATATTTTTTGATGATGCATTTGAGGCCGGAATGCATATGATTAATTTTGAAAACTGGCAAGCCTATCATGCTTTGACTCAAACTGGTCTTGTGGGTGTAGATGTCAACACACGCTTATTGGCTGCAGCCGAAACTACGCAGCAACAAGTCGAACAGGCACAGCGTATTAAACTTAAATTTAGCCAAGAAATAGATGCATTATTGGCAGAGTATGATGCCTTGGTATTGCCAACTTTAGCACAGACACCACCCAAGCTGGTCGATGCCAAACAAGATGCTGGTTTATTAAATTTAACCAAGCTGGTGCGACCATTTAATTTATCAGGTCATCCTGCGATCTCAATCCCTTTGATAAGCCAACAAAATTTACCAGTTGGTTTACAAATTATTGCATCTCATTATGCAGATGAAAAGCTATGTGCCATTGCTCAATTTATTGTACAGGCAGCAGCAAGTCATAAGGAGTTGATGAGTGATGAATAAATATACACAGGAGTGTGTGATGGATAATTCTCTTACTTTAGAGCATTTATGCCAAGAAATTCGTGAGCGTGCATGTCGTGGAGAGTTTGATGATCAAGCCTATGTCAGTCAAGATATCATTGCCAAATTAAAACAGATTGGTGTTTATCGTGCACTTGTTCCCAAACGTTTTGGTGGCAATGAGATATCACCACGTGAATTTTGTCATTTGATTGAAAGACTTTCCATGGCTGATGGCTCAGTGGGATGGGTGGCTAGTTTTGGTATGAGCCCAGCCTATTTAGGGGGCTTACCAGAGGCAACATTAGCTCAGTTATATCAAAAATCTCCTGATATTGTTTTTGCAGGGGGGATTTTTCCACCACAACCTGCGGATATTACCGATCAAGGCGTTATCGTCAAAGGACGCTGGAAATTTTCCAGTGGTTGCTTGGGAGCCGATGTTGTGGGTGTTGGAATTTCTCCACAAAAAGATCATCAATCAAAGGGCTTACCTTGCATGGCAGTGATCCCTGCCAATCAAGTGAAGATTGAAATGACCTGGGATACTGTGGGTTTAAAAGGTACTGGTAGTCACGATTTAATTGTAGACAACGTATTGGTGGCTAAAGAGTGGATTTTTGTACGTGGTGAGGCATCAAAATTGCCTGAGCCTTTCTTTAGATATCCCGCATTATCACTGGCAACACAGGTCTTGGCTGTGGTTGGAATTGGTGTGGCTGCTGCTGCTTTGGAAGAATTTCGTCAACTCGCCCCAGCAAAATCATCGATTACAGGCGGTGCAGAAATTGCCAGCCGTCCTGTAACCCAATATGAATTTGCACAAGCTGAGGCTGAGTTTAAGGCAGCACGGACTTGGTTTTACCAAACCATGGATACAGTATGGCATGAAATTATTGCGGATCGTAAGCCAACAGAAGCGCAAATTAGTGATATGCGTTTGTCTTGTACACATGCAGTGCGTGTGGCTGCGCAAGTGGCACGCAAGATGCAAATGTTAGCCGGCATGACTGCAATTTATACCAATAATATATTTAGCCGTTTTGTGAATGATACCAATGTCGTCACTCAACATGCATTCATGGGCGATGCAACTTTACAAAATGCAGGTTTGGTCAGCTTTGGTTTAAAACCAGCACCTGGTTATTTATAACGTGTTTCAATCATAAGCAGGGAATAACTATGCAAGTTGAAACGGATTTTTCCACTGTATTAAAACGCTTGGCTGCATTAGAAGCTCAAGTTGCAATTCGGGCCTGTATACATCGTTATATGCAGATTTGCGATCATTTAAATTCACATACGCCTTTAAATGAGCTGATGGATTTATTTGATCTTGACAGTATATGGGAAGGTATTGGTGAGAAATATCAAAAAGCTTTTGGCTGTTATCGTGGTTATGACGAGATTTATGCCATGTTTAAAAGTTATACCCACCAGCACGCACATTTTGTCATGAATGCACATTTTTTAAGCTCCGAGCAAATTGATGTTGATGATACACAAGCGACTGCATCGTGGCTTATGTTACAGACTTCAACCTTTATGGATGGACGTAGTCATTTAAATGCAGCGCAATTAACCGTGAAGTTTCAACAACAGCCCGATGGCGTATGGAAAATCAAGCATTTTCAAACTGAAAATATTTTTAGTCGTCCAATATCTCATTGGAATAGTGACGCAGAATTACCCGTACCCACGCAAAAATAACCCAAGGACAATTGAATAAGGATAATGGAAATGAATAGTCGTATTCCAATGCAAAATATTGATATTAATTATAATGAACTGGTGCAAAGCGATAGAGTTCACACCTCTTTATATAAAGATGCACAAATTTTTCAAGATGAAATGGAAAAAATTTATTATAGCACCTGGGTATGGGTTGCTCATAGCAGTGAAATTCCTGATGCAGGTAGCTATAAAACCATCAACATTGGCCAACAACCTGTGATTGTGGTTCGTGATCGTAAAAAAAATCTGCATGTATTGCTGAATCGTTGTCGTCATCGTGCTGCCACAGTGTGTGAACATAAAAAAGGTAAAACCAATAGTTTTGTTTGCCCATATCATGGTTGGAGTTATGCCTTAGATGGAAGTTTACGAGGTGTTCCATCTCCAGGCAGTTATGCAGAATGTTTGGATAAAGCCGAATTTCCTTTGGTTAGCCTACGCGTTGAAGAATATAACGGTATGATTTTTGCCACATTTAAAGACGATATCGAGCCTCTAGTTGACTTCTTGGGACCTGCAAAAAAATGGATTGATCTATTTATGAAACAAGGTGCTGGTTATCCAATTAAAGTATTGGGCGAGCATCGTTTTAAATTCCCAGGCAATTGGAAAATCCAACTCGAAAATACCACAGATGCCTATCATTTTCCTCTGGTACATAAATCCTTTTTAAGTTCAGTCGATGAAAAAACAGAAGCCTTATTTAATTTTGAAACTCAGCCGGGCTATGTAGAAGATCTCGGTCATGGTCATAGTGTGATGGTGATGATTCCTGAATTGGTCGATTTAGAAGAAGATTTAATGGAGCGTCCAATTCAAGAACGTTTTGAGGATTTAGCTCAGGCCTTACGTGATGAGGGGCATGAAGAGCTTGCTGTGCGCCGTATTGTTCGTGCAGTAGGAGGATCTGGCTTTAATTTAAATTTATTTCCAAATATTGCATGTTCAATGGCTTTTTTCCGTGTGATGCAACCCGTTTCAGTTGATGAAACTGAAATTCATCATGCCGTGATTACGATGGATGGTGGTCCACAAATTGCCAATCAGTATCGCTTACGTTTACATGAACATTTTCAAGGACCATTTGGTTTTGGTACGCCAGATGATGCAGAAGCTTGGGAACGTGTGCAACATGGTGCTCAAGCAGGAAATGACTTATGGATCATGCTCAATCGTGGTTTAGCAGGTGAAGTGAAAACTGCAGATGGTTTAAAAAGTGATGTCAGTGCAGAAACAGGGATGCGTGCTGCATATCAGCAATGGAAAAAGTTAATGACGGCTTAAGGAGAGAGCAATGAATATTGATTTAAATTTATTTAACCAAGTGACGGCATTTATTTGGGCTGAAGCGGATATGTTGGATCATGCTGAGCATGAAAGTTGGTTAAAGTTATGGGATGAAGCTGGACTATATATTATTCCGATTGATCCAAGCCTCACGGATTATGAAAATCATTTGAACTATGCCTATGACAACCATCATATGCGTCAATTACGGGTTGAACGTCTCGAGAATGGAGAAGCAATTTCAACTTCTCCTCGTGCACATACGGTGCGCAGTGTTTCTCGTATCCGTATTCTTCAAGATTGTGACGGTGAAATCGTATTACGCTGTGCACAAAATTTACGTGAATTTCGTAAGGAAAATTTAAAGCATTATAGTGCCGATATTACATTCCATCTGGTTCGTGATACTGAAACTGGATTTAAAATTCAACGCAAAATTATTAATTTAATTAATTCTACCGATACCTTGGCTGGGATCAGTTATATTCTTTAGGAGTCATATATGCAACAGATTGTTTTGGTGACTGGTGCTGCATCGGGTTTGGGTTTAGTCATTGCTGAATATTTTGCCAGTCAAGGTCATCAGGTGATTTTATCTGCAAGTACATTAGAAAAAGCTGAACAAGCTAAAGCACAAAGTGCTTATGCAGATCACCTGTTTCCTTTAAAACTGGATATTTCACAACCAGCAGATTTTCATGCTGCACGACAATGGATTGAGCAAAAATTTAGTCAATTAGATGTATTAATTAATAATGCCACAGTGACGCAAGCGACAGCTGTTTTAGATATTAGTGCAGCAGAATTTGATCATGTCACACAGGTGAATCAACGTGGAACTTTCCAAGCATGTCAAATTATCGGGCAGTATATGGCCCAGCAAGGATATGGACGAATCATTAATATTGCTTCATTGGCAGGACAAAATGGTGGAACGGCTACAGGTGCACATTATGCTGCAACGAAAGGTGCCATCATTACCTTAACGAAAATTTTTGCCAAAGAATTTGCAGCTCAAGGGGTTACGGTGAATGCAATTGCGCCAGGGCCGATGGAGTCTGTAATTGTACATCGAGTGGTATCTGAAGAAAGAATGAGACAATTTATTGATAATATTCCTGTTAAGTCATTGGGAAGTATGGAATTTATTGCAGAAACTTGTGCATTATTGGCGAGCCCGAATGCAAGTTTTGTGACTGGTGCGACATGGGATATCAATGGAGGATTGTTTATGCGTTAAGCAGACTGCTTTGCGTATAATCAAAGGGGATCATTATGACCACACATTATGATGTGATTGTTAAAAAACGCCATGTTGAAGGTGAAAATATTGCCATTATTGAATTTGAGTCCAGCAATACATTGCCATTACCTCAAGTTGAAGCGGGTGCACATATTGATGTTTATTTACCCAATGGCATGGTCCGTCAATATTCCTTGTGTCAAAATCCAAGTCAAAAGGGCGTTTTTCGTTTAGGAGTTTTACGTGATCCTGAATCAAGAGGCGGTTCTATCGCTGCTTTTCATGATTTAACGGTAGGGACACAGCTTCAAGTTAGTGCGCCAAAAAATTTATTTCCGTTATTGCCTGCTCAGCATACTGTTTTAATTGGTGGTGGTATTGGTATTACACCTTTGATTACTATGGCCTATCAATTGGCCGCACAGGGAGCTTCTTTTGAGCTACATTATTGTGGTTCAAGTCCTGAGCACTGTGCATTCATTGATGAAATCCAAAATAGTATATTTGCATCATCGACAGTATTTCATTTTAAATCACAAGGTGCGAATCATCGTGAATTTTTTCAGTCAGCAATACAGCATCTTGATGCACAGAGTCATATTTATACCTGTGGACCTCAAGGGTTTATGGACTGGATTGTCAATTTAGCCACAGCCCAACATTTTCCAGCCTCACAAATTCATCAAGAATATTTTCAACTTGATATTGATACCAGTGGTGATTGTTTCGAGGTGGTTGCAGCACGTAGTGATAAAAGAATTACGGTACATCATGACGAAACAATTTTACAAGCACTGGCACGTGAGGGGATTGAGATTGAAATGTCTTGCGAGCAAGGTGTCTGTGGTACCTGTATGTGTGATGTGATCGAAGGTGAGATTGATCATCGCGATGTTTATTTTACTGATGAAGAAAAGGCCAGTAATGAACAAATCTTAGTGTGTTGTTCACGTGCTAAATCGAGTTGTTTAATTCTCGATATTTAAATCATAACATCAGAATTATGATTGAGAAAGAACGTGAAAAAATGAGGAGAAAAAAATGAATACATTAAAAGCCATGGATGATATCGCGATTGATCCAATCAAATTTAGACGTGCTTTGGGTAATTTTGCGACTGGCGTGACGATTATGACTGCACAAAATGCTTCGGGTGAAAAAGTCGGGGTAACAGCAAACAGTTTTAACTCCGTTTCTTTAGATCCTCCTTTGATTCTTTGGAGTATTGATAAGAATTCATCGAGTTTTCCAGTTTTTCAACAGGCATCGCACTTTACAGTTAATGTCTTGTCTGGTTCGCAAATTGAACTGTCGAATAAGTTTGCACGCCGTAATGCCGATAAATATGAAGGTACACGTTATCGTGAGGGTGCAGGTAAGGCACCTGTTTTAGAACAATGTTCGGCTATCTTTGAGTGCGAACGCTATCAGGTGCTAGAGGGGGGCGATCATTGGATTATTATTGGTAAGGTGGTTGATTTTCACGATGAAGGACGTAGCCCTTTGGTATATCACCAAGGTGCATATTCTGCTGTTATTCAACATCCATTATTACAAGTCAAAGATCAGGCCACAACTGAGCAAAGTATGGATGACATGCATCATGGCCATTTACAGAATAACGTCTGTTATCTGATGAGCAGGGCATTTAAATTTTATCAAACGGACTACATTCCTAAACAATTAGTAACGGGTTTTCGGACCAGTGAAGCACGTTTATTGTTGGTTCTTGGTAGTGGTACCGCCTCTCAAAAAGCGGATTTACCACGTGATATTGCAATGCCAATGCATCAGGTTGAACAAGCAGCATCCATTTTAGAAAAAGATGGTTTATTGATTGAAAAAAATGGATTTTATCAACTGACTGAGCAAGGAAAAAAAACAGCACATTATTTATTTGAAATTGCAGATTGTCATCAAAATGAGGTGTTTAAAAAATATTCTGCACAGGAACAAGAAACCTTTATTAAAATTTTAAGAGATGTGGCAGGAATTGCATCAAACAAATAGATGAATAGGGTCAAACTAAATCATCATGTCGTTTGAGTTGGATAAATAATCGGACTTCAATCACTGTTTTAATGATGTTGGTGATATTTAGTTCATGATTATTTTAAATTTAGCTGATCTATCTAAATTTTCTTTTAATTCTTAAGTTTTTGATATTTATTAACTATTTGTAATGAGTATACAAATATACTTAAAATGAAGTTGAAAAATAAATGGAATTTTGGAATATTAGTTTATATTCTGTCGATTAGACTCATGATGTGTCGTTGTCAGAATACAGATCTATAGCCAAATCGAGCGAAAAAAGGCTTTTAAGCTCATGGATGGTTTATAGATGAGTTTTTTAGAAAATGGATATTCTATGAAAATAATGATGAAAAAAGGGTTAATCAAAACCTATTCAGTATGTGTACTCATTGGCTTATGTGGTAGTGAGGTTGCCATTGCTGGATTTATTGAAAATAGTGAAACCAGCGTATATTTAAGAAATTTTTATTTAGAGCGAGATTTTAAGGATTCACCCAATCCAAATCTTGGCAGTTGGTCACAAGGGGTGACATTACGTTTTAATTCAGGATATACCGATACCCCTTTACAGGTTGGACTGGACGCTGGCGTACAATATGCCTTACGTTTATCCGATCATAATGATGAACGTCCAGATACGGTATTGCCATTTAATAGCAATAAGGGGCGACAGGATCGAGATTATACTAAATTTGGTGCAACCCTTAAATTTAAATATAAAGACTCGGAATTACGTATCGGTGAATTACTGCCTCGTACGCCTGTGGTCTATATTGATGACTCTCGTCAATTGGTGACCACCTATGAGGGGCTTGCTTTTGAAAGTAAGGCAATTAAGAATCTAAAATTTTCTGCGGGTCGAATTACACGGATTAATGCACGTAATGATGATCGTTATGAAAAATTAAGTCTTTCTGTTGCAGCCAATGTACCCCGTTATGAAAGTGATGGTCTGAACTATATCGGTTTTGATTACAATTTCAAACCCAACTTGAGTGGATCGTACTGGTATGCACAGTTGGAAGATATTTATCAACAGCACTATCTGAATTTAGCCTATAGCCTTAATCTTGGCCCTTCAAAGCTAAAATTTGATGCACGTTATTTCAATAACTCTGAAGCAGGAGATGCTTATTATGGAAAAATTGATAGTGATAGTTTAGGTGGGCAAGTGACGCTGTTAAATGGTGCACATACACTGACTGCCGGAGTGCAAAAAAATAATGGCGATAGTATGTTTCCAACTTTAGCAGGCTATGCACCACAGCCTTATTTACAAACTTGGTCTTTACTCGGTTTTATCAAACCCAATGAACTCACTTGGCATGCACTCTATTCTTATGATTTTAAGGATATTGGTTTACCAGGATTTAGAGCAACTGCACGTTATTTACATGGTTCTAAAATTTCAAGACCAAATTTTAAAGACAATACTGAAACTGAAGCCAATTTGATTTTAGGATATGTCGTACCTGAAGGCATGTTAAAAGGCTTAGGCTTAGAGTGGCGTCATATTCGTACCACAACAAAATATGGTGCAGGAAATACCTCAGGCACTGATTTTAACGAAAATCGTATTATTACCAGTTATACCTATAAATTTTAAATCACCATTCATTCATATGGAACATGAAGTTGGAGAAAAATATGAAAATTAATCAAACGCTTATTGGATTAAGCTTGTTAGCAATCAGTGGCTTAGTAAGTGCTGAAATTAAAATTGGTGTGGTGACTTCATCCTCTGGACCTGTTGCCATGGTGGGTATCCCACAAAAAAATACCATTGCTTTACTCCCTCAAAAAATGGGAAATGAAACAGTTCGTTATATTTCATTGGATGATGCAAGTGATCCGACTGCATCTGTAAAAGCGGTAGAAAAACTGATTAAAGAGCATAAGGTTGATGCAATCATTGGTCCTTCTGGATCACCGAATGCGATGGCTGTTATTGGCACCATTGCCAATGCTAAAGTGCCATTACTGGCGCCAGTCGGTACATCGTCGATTGTAATGCCAATGAATGAACAACGTAAATGGGTCTTTAAAACCACTCAGAATGATGAAATTATCGCTGAAGCATTAATCCAAAACATGGTAAAGCGTCATATCAAAACCCTTGGTTTTATTGGTACCGCAGATCCGTATGGTGAAAACTGGAAGAAAGTGGTCGGTGTATTGGCGAAAAAGAATGGCATTAGTATTGTTGCGAGTGAGTCTTTTCAACGACAAGATACCTCTTTGACCGGACAAGCATTAAAAATAATCAGTAAAAAGCCACAAGCGGTTTTAATCGCAGCACCTGGAAGTTCAGCCGTAACGCCACAAGTCGCACTGTATGATCGTGGTTATCGTGGACAAGTGTATCAAACCCATGGTGCTGCACTGAATCAATTTTTAACTATGGGTGGGAAAAAAGTAGATAATACAATTTTAGCTGCCAGCTTAATGTTGGTGATTGATGAGGTTCCAAACAGTCACCCATCTAAAGCAATTGCCAAAAAGTATATCCAAGATTATCAAGCAAAATATAAACAGGTCCCTGCAACATTTGGTGCCAATGTTTATGATGCTGGATTATTACTGCAAAAAGCAGTGCCAATCGCATTAACCAAGGCCAAACCAGGCACAGCAGAATTTCGTTTAGCTTTACGTGATGCCTTAGAGAACACCAAAGAACTTCCTGGAACTCAAGGTGTATATAACATGAACCGCGCTGATCATAGTGGATTTGATAAGCGAGGCCGTGAAATGATCATTGTGAAAAATGGTCAATGGAAAATTCTAAAATAAAGTCGTAAACACTTAAACATTACTGTTTTAAATCTAAGCGATGAACATCATCGCTTGAGTACAGCTTTGTCTTTAGAAATGGTCGGGATGACGATATGGATTGGAATATTGCATTAATCTTAGGGCAAGATGGGATAACAAGTGGTGCAATTTATGCTTTATTAGCACTTTGTATTCTGCTGGTTTTTACTGTTACGCGTATTTTATTAATCCCATTGGGAGAGTTTACGGTTTTTGGTGCTTTAACCTTGGCATCTATTCAGATGGGAACACCCAGTTTAATTGTTTGGTTGGTTCTGGCATTTTATGTGGTCAATACAGCATTAGATCTCTATGCATTTATTCGATCAGGAACCTATTTTAATAAAAAACTGTCACTACTGAGCGGTATATATGTGATTGCATTAATTATCGCGATGTATCAATTGCCATTGGCAACGATGCCAATGTTATTACAGATTCTATTTACGCTGGCTGTAATTACACCACTTGGTCCACAAATTTATCGAACATTTTTTCAACCACTTGTTGCTGCCAAATCATTAGTTTTACTGATTGTTTCTATTGCAGTTCATGTTGTACTGGTCGGGATTGGCTTATTGATTTTTGGCCCAGATGGTGCACAAACCACGCCATTTAGTACGGAAACATTTGAATTAGGAAGTTTAATCATTAGTAGTCAAACAATCATTATTTTGTTGACCTTTATATTGATGATCATACTGTTCTGGTATTTCTTTGAAAAAACATTATATGGAAAAGCACTCCATGCGACTGCAGTAAATCGTATCGGTGCTCAATTAATGGGAATTTCTCCTTTATTTGCGGGAAAAATTACCTTTGCCGTCGCGGCTTTTATCGGCGCACTATCAGGTATTTTAATTGCGCCGATGACCACACTGTACTATGACTCTGGTTTTATTATCAGTTTAAAAGGTTTTGTTGGTGCGATTATTGGTGGCCTAATCAGTTTTCCAATTGCAGCGATTGGTTCAGTCGTGGTGGGTTTGATTGAAGCATTTTCGATGTTTTGGGCAAGTGATTATAAAGAAATTATTGTTTTTACTTTAATTATTCCATTTCTATTATGGAAATCTTTAACTTCACGTCAGGTTGAGGAGGATGAAGAATGAAATCGAAATATTTAATTTTGATATTTATTATTTTGATGTTGGTTTGTCCTTTTATATTACCGACGTATCAGGTGACATTATTAAATTATATTGGTCTTAATGCCTTAGTAGTTCTGGGATTGGTTCTGTTGACGGGTGTGGGAGGAATGACGAGTTTTGGTCAGGCAGCATTGGTCGGGATTGGTGCCTATGCAACGGCCTATTTATGTGTCACAGAACAACTGCCAGTTTACTTGGCATGGGCAAATGGTAGCACTTGGCTGGGTTTGTTACTGGGTTTGATTATTACCGTAGTCTCAGCATTACTTGTCGGCAGTTTAACTTTAAAGTTATCTGGACATTATCTGCCTTTAGGTACAATTGCTTGGGGAATTTCGCTGTACTATTTCTTCTCTACTTTAGATGGACTGGGAGGACATTCAGGGATTTCTAATATTCCAAGTATTTCGATTGCTCATTATGTGCTTGATACCAATAATAAAATGTTTTATTTAATTTGGCTGATTGTCTTTATGGCCATCTTTTTGACCAAAAACTTATTAAATTCACGTGAAGGTCGTGCAATTAGAGCATTAAAAGGTGGTCAAATTATGGCTGAATCTATGGGCGTAAATACCTTTAGATCTAAGTTGATCGTTTTTCTAATTGCTTCAATTTTTGCTTCAATATCAGGCTGGTTATATGCCCATACGCAAACATTTATCAATCCAACACCATTTGGTTTACAAATGGGTATTGATTATTTGTTTATGGCGTTGTTGGGTGGTGTTGGGAATGTTTGGGGAGCCATTTTAGGCGCGGGCATTTTCACCATGATGCGTCAATGGTTACAAGATCTCTTGCCGATGATTCTGGGGAGTGAAGGGCATTATGAAACGATTGTTTTTGCGATTATTATTATTGTATTAATGCAAAGAGCACCTTCAGGATTATGGCCATATCTATGTAAGTTTATGCCTAAATTTTTACAACCAACAGATTCACATATTGTCATTCATCCTGTTGAGCAGCGTTTAGCAGTTACGCCATTACCAGCAGCAGGTACACTCATTTTAGAAGTTAAAAATATTACTAAAAAATTTGGTGGCTTAACGGCAAATCACAACATGAGTTTAAATATTCATGCTGGAGAAGTTTTGGCCTTAATTGGTCCAAATGGTGCAGGAAAAAGTACCATGTTTAATCAAATTTCAGGGGTCGATATTCCGACCAGTGGCGATATTGTATTTAATGGACAAAAAATTAATGGTATTCCATCTCGTGAGATTGCACGGCTTGGTCTGAGTCGTACCTTTCAACATGTCAAAATATTACCAGAAATGACGGTATTGGAAAATGTAGTCATTGGTGCACATCTACGTGGCCAGCGCGGTATTTTATCCTCAATGTTACATTTGGATCGTCATGAAGAAAATCAACTCTTAAATGAAGCAAAGTATCAGCTAGAGCGGGTTGGATTGGGTGAATATTTATATAGTGAAGCTGGCAGCTTGGCACTTGGGCAACAACGTATTGTTGAAATTGCACGTGCACTGTGTGCCCGACCATCTTTATTGTTGTTAGATGAACCTGCTGCTGGATTACGATTTAAAGAAAAGCAAGCCCTGGCAGATTTATTAAGTCGCCTGCGTGCAGAAGGAATGGCGATTTTATTGGTTGAACATGATATGGATTTCGTGATGAATCTTGCAGATCGTGTGGTGGTCATGGAGTTTGGTGAAAAAATTGCTGAAGGTCTGCCAGATGAAATTCAAAAAAATGATGCTGTATTAGAGGCCTATCTTGGAGGTGTAGCATGAAAATTGTACAACAAAATATGCAGGGTAAGCCATTATTGGAAGTGCAAAATTTAACTGTTGCTTATGGCAAAGTTGAAGCATTGATGAACTTTAACATGCGCGTCAATGAAGGCCAAATTGTATCGGTAGTTGGACCTAATGGTGCTGGAAAAACCACATTACTCTCAGCCATTATGGGGGTTTTGGGTTCTAAGGGTCAGATTGAATTTGATGGTCATATTGAACAATCGCCTCCGATTGAGAAAATGGTTATTCGTGGTTTGGGGTTAGTACCAGAAAAGCGTGAGTTATTTGGTTCGATGAGCATTGAAGATAATTTGATGCTTGGTGCTTTTCAGCGCTATCGTCATGGTGATCGGAGTCTAAAAGAAACGCTGGATCAGGTTTATCATATTTTTCCCCGGTTAAAAGAGCGCAGAATGCAACAAGCGGGAACATTATCCGGTGGTGAACGCCAAATGCTTGCAGTGGGACGTGCCTTGATGGCCAAGCCGAAATTATTGATGCTCGATGAGCCAAGTTTAGGATTAGCGCCTTTAATTACACGTGAAATATTTAAAGTGATTGATCAATTACGTGGTCAAGGTGTATCCATTTTATTGGTAGAGCAAAATGCACGTGCGGCATTAAAACTGGCGGATTATGCCTATGTACTGGAAATGGGAGAGCTTTCTATGCAGGGGGCTGGTGCCGATCTGGTTGAAGATCCACGCATTATTGAAAGCTACTTGGGGATTAACAGCAAACATCAAGATGTGATGACGATTTAGTCGCCTTGCTGGGAGTGCATGATGCAAAAGGATTTAAAAATTGCGATATATGGTGCAGGTGCGATTGGCTGTGTGGTCGCGGCAAGACTGATTTTAGCAGGCTACTCAGCGGTGAGTCTGATTGCCCGTGGTCAAAATAAACAGGTACTTGAAGCGCATGGAATTCGCTTAAAAGATCTTACAGGTGAATATCAGGTTTATCCGTTTCAAGTTGTTGAGTGCCCAAGTGTGTTGGAAGTACAAGACTATATTTTTATTTGTACCAAATTTGATGCATTGACACAAATTAGCAAGCATTTACACACGATGTTGCATCCACAAACTGTCGTTATTCCGCTGATTAATGGCGTACCATTTTGGTATTTTTATCAAGATACATCGACTCAGATCAATCACATTAAAACATTAGATCCCGATGGTGAATTGATCAAAACTTTTCCTTTAGCGCATTTAATCGGTGCTGTGGTATTTATTACAGCACAACTTGAAGCTTATGGACAAGTGAGCTCCCATAATCCTTACCTATTAATTCTAGGTGAGCCAAACCAACAAATGTCTGAGCGTTTAGCACAGTTAAGTCAGTTATTTATCGCGAGTGGTATAGAAGTGCGTCAAAGTACAGATATTCGGGATCAAATTTGGACAAAAGTGATGGCAAATTTAAGTTCCAATCCTTTATCTGTCATTGCCTCAGCTACTTTAAGTGATATTTATGCACATCCTTATTTGCGTGATATTGCTTTAAATATCACACAGGAAGTACGTCAGGTTGCTGCCAGTTATGGTGCCAGAATTAAGATTGATCCATGTACTTTTTTAAGCTTAGGTGCAGATATGGGACCGATATATACCTCAATGTGGTATGACTATCAGAAAAAAAATCCTTTGGAATTAACCAATATTATCGATGCAGTACTGGAATTGGCCGCTGTTTATGCAGTGCCAATGCCAACCACCAAGTTAATTGCTCAATTAACACGATATCTTAATCAAAAAAATATTCAAACCTAAATGAAATGGATTTAAAAAAGGAAAAAAATAACATGACTATAAAACAAAGTGATGTTTCCGTAGCGGAATGGGAAATTCGAGTAAAATTAGCACAGTGTTATCATTTAATTGATTATTTTGGGTGGACAGAAACTATTTTTAATCATATTTCTGCACGACTACCCGGTGAAGAGCATCATTATTTAGTTAACCCATTTGGTTTAAATTATTCAGAAGTTCGACCAGAAAATTTACTGAAAGTCGATTTAGATGGGCATAAGCTACATGCTTCTGAATATGATGCCAATCCTGCTGGTTTTGCTTTACATAGTGCAGTGCATGGCGCAAGAGCGGATATTCGCTGTTTAATTCATACCCATACCACGCCAATCAGTGCGATTGCACAAAAACAGCAGGGTTTTAAGCATGACAATTTTTATGGTGCTCAACTCTTGGGCAGAATTGCCTATCATCAGTTTGAAGGTATTACCTTATTTCAAGATGAAAAAGTACGTATGATACAAAGTTTTGCTGATAAACATATTTTAGTGCTGCGTAATCATGGTGTTGCTGTTGGAGAAAGCAGTATTGAAAAAGCTTTTTTCTTGCTATGGACCGTACAGCGCGCTGCTGAAATACAATGTCAGGCAGATGCAATGGGCGGTGAGGATGTACAGTTGACCGCAGATATTCAACAAAAATGTACAGATTTAACGGCAATGCTGATTCAAGACAGTGGTTTTGCTAATAAGTTTTTTGCAGCTATGTTACGCAAAATGCAAGAAAAATAACGGTGATTGATAAAACAATAAATTTTTAACAAGGAAAGTCAAATGAATACCATTTTAAAGGAAAAAATTGTGCATAAATCTGCCTGGATCGGGCAAGATATGGCCACACGTGATGACTGGATTTATCATCTATCAGATTTGGCCAAACAGACATTTCAACACTGTATTGATCAATTGAATGCACGAAATTTACACGCACCCCATTTTAGTCAAGCTGATGTTGTGATTGATCAGCATGATGTTCTGGCTGAAATTGCACAATGGGCAGATGAGCTGGAAAATGGCTATGGGTTTTTATTGTTAAGAGGATTGGATACTCACACCTATAGCGAGCAACAATTAACGGATATCTATTATTTAATTGGATTATATTTGGGTCAGCCAGTGACGCAGAATCCACGTGGTGATTTACTGGGTAAAGTCGAGAATGTTGCTGATCGTCAGAATAAAAATACCCGAGTCTATCAGACCAATGCATATCTGCCTTATCATACCGATTTATCGGATGTGGTTGGATTATTGTCTATCCGCAAAGCCAAACAAGGGGGATTAAGTAGTTTGGTCAGTGCAGTGAGTGTTTATAATCAAATTCTCGCTCATCATCCAGAACATTTGGCATATTATTATCATCCAACTTATTGTGATCATTTAGGTGATGATGAACCGACCTTAACGCCAATTTTCAGTTTTTGGCAAGATAAGCTAAGTTGTCGTTATTTACGTGATTATATTGAATTAGGACACGAGCGTAAGAACATTCCATTATCTCATGTTCAAATTGAAGCCTTTGATATTATGGATCGTTATATTCATCAAGCCGATTTACGTCTGGATATGATGCTTGAACCAGGTGATATTCAATTTTGTAATAATTATGTCGTCATGCATTCACGTAATGCATTTTTAGATAGTGAGCATCCAGAGCAGCGTCGTAAATTGTTGAGATTATGGTTGAAGGTTCCCAATGCACGTACTTTATCTCCTGACTTTCCGGGACGTAATGGTATCGCACAAACACAATTTCATTAATTGATATGGGATCATCGATCAAGATATTTTTAGTTTTTTAGATGCGAACGGATGTTGTTTCATTGCTCCAGATCGATATCTACAAAGCGTTTTATCATTCAGCTTTGATGGTTTTAGAATCAATGTGTTATATCTGATGGTCAGCATCATTGATCATCAGATCGTGTTTAGAGTGAATAGGGATGGTGTTCAAGATCTAATTGTAGATATTGTTTGATACAATTTAGCATATGTACAATATAGTCATTGTTATCCATAGTCCGATAGGCCAATGAAATTGGACTATAAATTTCGGCATCCATAATGGCAATATAACTTAAGTTCTTCATCCCAATCGCACGTGCACTTTCAGGAATAATACAAACTCCTTCTCCAGAAGACACTAAGCCTAAAGCCATATGAATTTCACGAACTTCAATTAAATGGCGGGGAATTAAACTCAGTTCAGAAAAAATATTTTGAATATAGGTTGAGAAATTAGGTTTAGGTGAGTTCGGATAGATGAAAATCATTTCACTCATGATTTGTGATAAATAAATACCACTATGCTGATAAATAGATAATGGATGATGATGATGTATCGCCAGTAATAATTTTTCTTTTTCTAAAATAATATGTTTAATGGAAGGATCGCTAATGGTTAAACGACTAAAACCAATATCAATTTTTCCTGTTTTTAAAGCCTCAATCTGATCTCTGGTATTACATTCTATTAGTTCAATATTTAACTGATTGGATTGGTTTATTTCTGTTCGATAGCGATGAATGATTTCAGGTAATTTCCAATAAAATAATGATCCCACATAGCCAATTCGAACAATTGACTGTACTTCTTTAAAACGTTTGACCATTGATGTTGCATGAGCCGTTAGGGTTAAAATTTGTACGGCATATTGATAAAAATATTCTCCAACTTCAGTCGTTTTAATGGGACGGCTTCCTCGTTCCAGCAAATTAACACCAAGCTCTTCTTCTAAACTTTTAATTTGTCGAGTGAGTGGTGGTTGAGCAATACACAGTTTTTCAGCTGCTCGGGTGATGCTTTTTTCTTCCACGACACAAACAAAATAGCGTAAATGTCTTAATTCCATGTAATTTTCCCCTTTATATACTTTTTTAGTATTTTAATATACTGAATACTACCTATAAATAGTTAAATAATTCAACTAGGGTATATAAGTAATTTTTGAAAGAACAATTTGTTGTATGACATATAAATCTATTGAAACCATGTTGGTTCGTATTCCAACCATTCGCCCACATAAGATGGCTGTGGCGACCATGCAAACACAAACGCTTGTATTGGTTAAAATTACGACGCATGATGGTTTTACCGGATGGGGTGAAGCAACAACAATTGGTGGGCTGAGTTATGCAGAAGAAAGTCCTGAAAGTATAAAAACCAATATTGATACTTATTTTGCCCCATTACTCAAAACATGTGTTGATTTGAATATAGCGCAAATTATGCAGCGATTGAAAAAAAATATTCAAGGTAACCGTTTTGCTAAGTGTGCGATTCAAACGGCATTACTTGATATTCAAGCGCAGCGTTTGGGTGTCCCATTAAGTGAAATTTTAGGTGGGCGTTTACGTGATCGTCTTGCCGTACTTTGGGTACTTGCTTCAGGAGATACCGAAAAGGATATTGCTGAAGCGCGTAGCATGATTGCAGCAAAACGCCATAATATCTTTAAACTCAAAATAGGCTCTCGTGCAATAGAGCAAGATGTTGAACATGTACTGGCCATTAAAAAGGCATTGGGTCCAGATGTTTCTATTCGTGTTGACGTGAATCGTGCATGGTCTGAATTAGAGGCCATCAAAGGGATTCAGTTATTGCAAGATGGTGGTGTAGATTTAATCGAGCAACCTTGTGCGATTGATAATATTGAGGCGATGCAGCGTCTAAGTCGTAAATTTGATATTGCGATTATGGCCGATGAATCTTTAATGGGACCATCAACAGCATATCGTCTTGCACAGCAGCATAGTGCAACTGTATTTGCAGTTAAAGTAGCACAGTCGGGTGGTTTAACCGAGGCATGTGATGTGGCAAAAATTGCGAATTTTGCAGGAATTGATCTGTATGGCGGTACCATGCTGGAAGGGCCAGTCGGCACCATTGCATCGGCACATGTATTTTCTACCTTTGAAAATTTAGCCTATGGTACGGAGTTATTTGGACCATTGTTATTGACAGATGAAATTTTAAAGACGCCATTGCAATATCAAGACTTTCAACTGATTTTACCGACAACACCTGGTTTAGGTATTGTTCCGGATGAAGATAAACTCGATCGTTTACGCGATCAATAAAGGAGAATAGCCATGCTTTTCCATGTACGTATGGATGTTAATATCCCTTTGGATATGCCTGTTGAACGTGTTAATGAAATTAAAGCGATTGAAAAAGCATATTCACAAGATTTACAACGCCAAGGTAAATGGCGTCATATTTGGCGAGTTACTGGTCAATATTCAAATATCAGTATTTTTGATGTTGCCAGCAATGAAGAACTGCATGACATCTTACAAGGATTACCATTGTATCCCTATATGAATATTGAAGTTATGGCATTAAATCGTCATCCTTCTTCTATTCGTGAGGATGATTCTTAAGATCTCGCTTAAGCACTGATAGACATTAAATTCTATGCAATATACGATCTATACAACTTGTTTAAATCGTGATGAAGTCAACCTAAGCTAAAAGCTAGCAAAAAAATTAAAAGCCAGCCTGATATTAAAGGGAACCACATACTTAAGGAGTAAAAGTATGAATTATCAAGAGATTGATGTATTAGTTAAAAAAATGAATGTTGATACTGCACAAGGAGAAGTTAATCAACGTGTACAACAGATTGTCGTACGTTTAGTGAGTGATTTGTTTAAAGCAATTGAAGATCTAGATATACAACCTTCTGAAGTATGGAAAGGTTTAGAATATTTAACTGATGCAGGTCAAGCACACGAATTGGGATTATTAGCAGCGGGTCTGGGTTTAGAACATTTCCTTGATTTACGTGCTGATGAAGCTGATGCAAAAGCAGGCGTTACTGGTGGTACACCACGTACCATTGAAGGTCCACTTTATGTAGCAGGTGCTCCTGAATCTGTTGGTTTTGCACGAATGGATGATGGCTCTGAAGCAGGCAAGGCAGATACTTTATTTATTGAGGGTACTGTGCGTGATCAACATGGTCATATTATTCCGAATGCTAAGGTTGAAGTATGGCATGCCAATAGCTTAGGTAATTATTCTTTCTTTGATAAGTCACAATCTGATTTTAATTTACGTCGTACGATTTTGACTGATGAACAAGGTCAGTATGTTGCACAAACAACGATGCCGGTTGGTTATGGTTGTCCACCTGAAGGCACGACACAAGCATTGTTAAACTTGCTTGGTCGTCATGGTAATCGTCCATCACATGTACACTATTTTGTTTCTGCACCAGGCTATCGAAAATTAACCACACAATTCAATATTGAAGGTGATCAATATCTTTGGGATGACTTTGCTTTTGCAACCCGTGATGGATTAGTTGCAACCGCAGAGGAAATCACTGACCCAGCAGAGATCAGCCGTCGTGGTTTGACTCAACCATTTAAATTAATTCAATTTAATGTGGAACTGGTTGCAGATGCAGATACTGCACCAACAACCGAAGTGGAACGTCGCCGTGCTTGCGCTTAGTTCATTCATGACAGCATCTTTTTTACATCAGTAAGATGTAAAAAGATGCTGTATCGAAGAGTGAATGAGGATTTACGCTGTGTATTTACAGGCAAGGTTAACATGATGGCGATGTTATGAATGGATTGAGTTATCTATTCTGATGTTGGTGGCACTATTTATTTATCGTTGTGATATTAACAACATTTTCTCTAGGTTATTTGTTTAAAGTACAGCATTATGATTGATAAAAGTACAACTTCTTTAACGGAAGTTCTTTCACAGATTAAAGATGGTTCAACCATCATGATTGGCGGTTTTGGTACGGCAGGTCAGCCCGCTGAATTAATTGATGGCTTAATCGAACTTGGAATTAAAGATTTAGTTATTGTCAATAATAATGCAGGTAATGGTGATTATGGCTTGGCTAAATTACTTAAGTCGGGTGCTGTACGTAAAATCATTTGTTCTTTTCCGCGGCAATCGGATTCCTATATTTTTGATGAGTTATATCGCGCAGGAAAAATTGAATTAGAGCTGGTACCACAAGGTAATTTAGCCTGCCGTATTCAAGCTGCAGGAATGGGACTTGGTCCAATTTATACCCCAACAGGTTTTGGTACACTGTTAGCAGAGGGTAAGCCTAGCTTGAGTTATGAAGGTAAAGATTATGTACTGGAAAATCCAATTAAAGCCGATTTTGCTTTAATTAAAGCCTATCAAGGTGATCGTTGGGGTAATTTGGTTTACCGTAAGTCTGCACGTAATTTTGGCCCAATTATGGCAATGGCTGCAGATTGTACCATTGCTCAAGTGGCTGAGATCGTCGAATTAGGTGCACTTGATCCTGAGCATATTGTGACACCTGGCATTTTTGTACAACACGTTGTACAAGTTCAACCTGCACAATAATGGGTATCGGAGATTATCATGAGCTATAAAAAACTAAGTCGAGATCAAATTGCCCAACGTGTGGCACAAGATATTCCTGATGGTGCCTATGTTAATTTAGGCATTGGTTTACCGACCAAAATTTCTAATTATTTACCTGCCGATAAAGATGTGTTTTTACATTCTGAAAATGGTTTATTGGCATTTGGCCCACCACCAGCAGAACAAGATCGTGATCCAGAACTGATTAATGCTGGTAAAGAATTTGTCACCTTATTACAAGGCGGGGCTTATTTCCATCATGGTGATTCATTTGCCATGATGCGTGGCGGTCATTTAGATATTGCAGTATTGGGCGCTTTTCAGGTTGCACAAAATGGTGATTTAGCCAATTGGCATACTGGCGCAGCAGATGCTATTCCTGCAGTTGGTGGAGCAATGGATCTCGCAGTAGGTGCAAAAAAAGTATTTATTACCACCGATCATGTCACCAAAAAAGGTGAACCGAAAATTGTGGCTGAGTTAAGTTATCCTGCAACTGGTCTAAAATGCGTTGATCGCATTTATACCGACCTATGTGTGATTGATGTTGGTGAAGATGGAATGAAAGTCATTGAAAAGGTTGAAGGTTTAAGTTTTGAAGAACTACAGTCACTGACTGGTGCTCCATTGATTGATGCAACACAAGCGTAACAGGATAAATTATGAAAAATGCCTATATCATTGATGCTATTCGTACCCCATTTGGTCGTTATGCTGGTGGTTTAGCACCTATTCGTGCCGATGACTTAGGTGCATTGCCTATTAAGGCATTGATTGAGCGTAATCCTTCTGTAGATTGGAGCAAAGTCGATGATGTTATTTATGGCTGTGCGAATCAGGCTGGGGAAGATAATCGTAATGTCGGCCGTATGTCGTCATTATTAGCTGGTATGCCTTATCAGGTTCCAGCAACGACAGTAAACCGTTTATGTGGTTCATCCCTTGATGCGGTCGCAATGGCTGCACGTGCGATTAAGGCGGGTGAAGCGGACTTGGTCATTGCAGGTGGTGTGGAATCAATGTCTCGCGCACCTTTTGTGATGGGAAAATCAGAAACTGCTTATGGGCGTGGACAAAAAATTGAAGATACCACCATGGGCTGGCGTTTTATTAATCCACAATTAAAAGCGCTGTATGGTGTAGAAACCATGCCACAAACTGCTGAAAATGTGGCTGAACAATTTAATATCAATCGTATGGATCAAGATCAATTTGCTTTGAATAGCCAGCAACGTACTGCTGTGGCTCAGGCACGTGGTTTCTTTGCGAATGAAATCATTGCAGTGCATATTCCTCAACGTAAAGGGGATGCCGTAATCGTTGATCAAGATGAACATCCACGTGCATCGACGACGCTTGAAGGTTTGATGAAATTAAAACCTGTTGTTAAAGCAGAAGGTAGTGTGACTGCGGGAAATGCTTCAGGTATTAATGATGGTGCAGCGGCATTATTAATTGCTTCTGATGAGGCTGTTGAAAAATATGCATTAAAGCCGCGTGCTAAAGTGATTGCATCATGTGTGGTTGGGGTTGAGCCACGTATTATGGGCTTTGGTCCAGCACCAGCGATTGAAAAACTGCTTGCACAAAGCGGTTTAAATTTAGCACAAATGGATGTGATTGAACTGAATGAAGCATTTGCTGCACAGGCATTAGCTGTGACGCGTCATTTAGGGCTAGATGATCAGGATCCACGCGTTAATCCAAATGGCGGCGCCATTGCACTGGGTCATCCACTTGGCGCATCAGGTGCACGTTTAGTCATGACAGCATTAAACCAACTTGAACAAATTAAAGGTCAATACGCACTGTGTTCAATGTGTATCGGAGTCGGTCAAGGCATTGCCATGATTATTGAGCGTGTTGAGGAGCAATCATAATGGCTACTTTTGAGCGTAATCAAGTACAAATTCATTATCAAACTTTTGGTGATGCCCAAAAACCTGCTTTAGTTTTCTCTAATTCACTGGGAACCAACTATCGTATGTGGCAGGCACAAATTGATTTTTTTAAAGATCATTTTTATGTGATTTGTTATGACACACGAGGACATGGTCTTTCATCTGCACCACAAGGACCATATTGCTTAGCACAGTTAGGTCAAGATGTGATCGACTTATTGGATCATCTACAGATTCAGCAAGCTGCATTTTGTGGTATTTCTATGGGGGGACTCACAGGTCAATGGCTTGCGATTCATCACCCACAACGTTTTAATCATGTCGTGATCTGTAATACAGCAGCAAAAATTGGTCAGGAACAGGCTTGGTTGGATCGTGCTGCTTTAGTACGCCAGCAAGGCTTACAGCCAATTGCCAGTACAGCAGCATCACGCTGGTTTACTGAACCCTTTATCCAACGCCACACCGCACTGGTAGAATCTCTGAGTAATGACCTTGGAGCTGGCAGCCCAGAAGGTTATGCGAGTTGTTGTGAGGCGTTGGCTAAAGCGGATTTAGTGTCACAATTAAAGGAGATCAGCATTCCTGTACTGATTATTGCAGGTACGCAGGATCCTGTGACGACAGTCGCTGATGGACAAGTGATGCATGCTGCAATTAAAGACAGCCAATTGTTTGCCATTGATGCATCACATATTTCTAATATTGAGCAGCCAATGGTATTTAATCAAGCTGTCATGGATTTTATTTATCCCTCATCAATCTAATCTCTTGGCCATGATTTAAATATAGTTTTTTTCAGTATCTGTTTGCTGGGCAGTAAATAAACCATAATTTTATTGCTGCTCAGTGATGGTTTAATTCTATTAAACAGCAAAAATATCAGCAGATAATACTTATATTGTTGTTGATGTTTATTGTTCTTAATAGTTGGAATTACAGCTATTTGCATGATGAGATTGATTATATTCAACTTAATCTACATCTTGTGCTCAATATGTGTGGTTGAATATACAATCCTAATTAAGCCAAATTAATATCGACTAGATTACCCCGTGCTGATGCTGTACTTGCTAGAATTGTTTATGTCTCACAAGTAGCAGAGTGTTCTAGTCGTCTATCGATCTAGGCTGTAGCGATTGTTCAGGCATTATAAAGTCCAGTATAGCTGATATATTGCACCATTATTAATACAGTTGTGAATATCGTTTTTTAGTTTTAAAAGACTGAATATATTATTAATTTTTAATCTTAGCTGGTAAAATTTACCAGTGTTGATTCATAAAAATCAGGATAGAATCCAAACTTAAAGTATAAATATCTAGAACTAGCTACTCATATAATTAATGATTATTTTGTTAGACAATTATGAAAATATAAAATTCTCTATAGCACATGTGTTATAATTCGCAAATCAACAAAGCTAGATAATGATATTGAATCATATACATATTTGATTTAGTCAAGGTGAAGTAAAGCTGCATCTATTATGCGGCTTTTTTGTTTGCTTTTTAATGGCTTAGCCTAGCTAAAGCACGTTATCCCGCTAATTCGAATCATCTGGCTTTGGATTCTTGGCATATTAATTGCTGTTGACGCCATATATTGTAAGTGAATTCATCCGATGTTTACATTGAGTTTAACTATAGGGGCTAGGTCATGACGACTCCTAATCCATCTTTAGCAAATACGTTAGAACGTTTATTTAAGTTAAGCGAAAATAAAACCAGTTTTCGTACAGAAGTTCTAGCTGGTGTAACGACATTTTTAACCATGTGTTACATCATTATTGTTAACCCAATGATTTTATCCGAAACAGGGATGGATCACGGTGCAGTTTTTGTTGCCACTTGTCTTGCTGCTGCAATTGGTTGTTTTGTGATGGGGATTGTTGCCAATTATCCGATTGCATTAGCACCAGGCATGGGATTGAATGCCTATTTTACCTATTCTGTGTGTATGGGTATGGGAGTGCCTTGGCAAACTGCATTGGCTGCTGTTTTTGTTTCAGGTTTGGTTTTTATTGCGATTAGCATGTTTCGAATCCGTGAAGCCATTGTAAATGCCATTCCGATGTCATTAAAGCTGGCAATTGGTGGTGGAATTGGTTTATTCCTTGCCTTAGTCGCATTAAAAAATGCTGGCATTATTGTTGATAATCCTGCAACACTGGTCGGTTTAGGTGATCTTAAACAACCCTCTGTATTACTGACATTATTAGGTTTCTTACTGGTCGTCATTATGTATCAGTTTAAGATACGTGGCGCTATTATGATCAGTATTCTTGTGATTACTGCGATTTCAACCTTAATGGGTTATAGTGAATTTAAAGGTGTAGTGGGTGAAATTCCATCATTGGCACCAACATTCTTGCAAATGGATTTTGAAGGCTTATTCACTGCCAGTTTAATTGGCGTTATTTTTGTATTCTTTTTGGTTGATTTATTTGATTCAACAGGAACACTCGTTGGTGTATCACATCGTGCAGGATTATTAAAGGATGGTAAATTACCACGGTTAAAAAAAGCATTATTTGCAGATTCGACGGCAATTGTTGCTGGTGCTGCACTGGGTACATCTTCCACAACACCTTATATTGAATCATCTGCAGGTGTTGCAGCAGGTGGTCGTACAGGCTTGACTGCGGTGGTTGTGGGCTTATTATTTATCGCATGTTTATTTTTAGCACCACTTGCACAATCTGTGCCTAATTTTGCTACCGCACCCGCTTTACTGTTTGTTGGGGTGCTGATGATTCAGGGTATTGTTCATATTGAATGGGATGATATTACTGAAGCTGTACCGGCATTTTTAACCATCGTTTTTATGCCATTTGCTTATTCTATTGCAGATGGTATTGCCATGGGCTTTATTAGTTATGCATTAATTAAATTATTTACCGGTAAGGCCAAAACAGTCCCTTATATGGTCTGGATTATTGCTGTACTTTGGGCGATTAAATTTGCGCTATTTGGTGGTTAATGAACCTGATTAAACTGATTAAATATAGGTTATTTTAATCAGTGTTAAAACATGGGGCAGACTTGGTTTGCCCCTTTTTTTATAGAATTAGAAGGAAATATGATGAATCGTCTTGAATTAATTGCTGCTTTGCCAAAAGCAGAACTTCATGTCCATATTGAAGGTACTTTTGAACCAGAGTTAATGTTTGCCATTGCACAGCGCAATAAAATTACGATTCCATATCGTTCAGTTGATGAGATTAAGCAAGCGTATAACTTTCATAATTTACAATCATTTTTAGATATTTATTATGCAGGTGCGCAAGTATTAATTTATGAGCAGGATTTTTATGATTTAGCTTGGGCATATTTTGAAAAATGTGCGGCAGATCATGTTGTCCATACAGAATTATTTTTTGATCCACAAACGCATACTGTACGTGGTATTGCTTTTGCAACGATTTTAAATGGTTTACAGCGTGCGTGTCATGATGCTAAAGAAAAATTAGGCATTACTTCGCATTTAATTATGTGTTTTTTACGTCATTTAAGTGAAGAGGACGCTTTTAAAACATTACAACAAGCATTACCGTATAAAGATCATATTATTGCAGTCGGTTTGGATTCTAGTGAGCTTGGGCATCCACCAATTAAATTTGAACGTGTATTCCAGCAAGCACGTGAAGCTGGTTTTTTAACTGTGGCGCATGCGGGTGAAGAGGGGCCGGCTGAATATGTTTGGCAAGCCTTGGACCGATTACATGTTAATCGTATTGATCATGGTGTGAGATCGGAAGAGGATCCAGCACTGATTCAGCGCTTAATTGCAGATAAAATGCCACTGACTGTGTGTCCACTGAGTAATTTAAAATTATGTGTCGTTGACGATTTAACACAACATAATATTCGTCGATTATTACAACAGGGCGTGCATGTAACTGTTAATTCGGATGATCCTTCCTATTTTGGTGGTTATATGAATGATAATTTTATTGCCATTACTGAGGCATTGGATTTATCTGTAGATGAAATCAAAATGTTAGCGATACATTCATTCGAAGCTGCTTTTATTCCAGAGCAAGTAAAACAACACTATATTGATCACATCAAAAATTTAACGGTTTAACTTGGCATATCATGTAAAGGCAAATTTTTCAGTTGAACAGATTGAATGACTTTATAGATTAAAAACTAATTTTCAACCGTATTTCATGATTTGTTGTATAATGCATAGGCAGCAATGTTGCTGCCTATTTGCTAGAACGATGGTTATGAAAACAAAAAGCTTAAATTTTTGGGCTTCAGTGGTTGTTCTTATGGGTACAGTAACATCTGCCACTTCATTTGCACAACCTGTGGATCCTCAGCAATTGCAGTCAATGATTGATGCACAATGTATGAGAGAAATCAGAGAATCAAAAGTATGGCGTAATGCGCTAGCATTTCATGATTTACCGGAACAAGCACGTATGAAAAAAGAGGCTTGTGACTGTGTTTATCAGGATGTAATACAAGATTCATCAATCAAAGCGTTGTTGAATGCTGGTTCATCATCGCCACAACAACCTGCAGAGCTTGTTTCTAAAGCGGTATTAAAAAGCTTAAGAGGCTGTACGCAAAAAATATTAAATTAATGCATGGCTGCGATTGAATATCCAGCATTTTGTTGTATTGATAGAGCAGTATTATCAAGTTAAATCAGGACCAATTAAGGTCCTGATATTAAAGAGTGTCAATAGCTCAAGACGAGCTCTTAACGACCAGATTTAGCTTGTTTGGTCATACTATCAAGTACATGATCTCGATCGATAAAGTGGTGTTTTAATGCTGCTAAAATATGGCCAATAATAAGTAATCCAGCAGCCCAAGATAGCCAGATATGCAAAGGCTTAACAATAGCAGTAATCGCTGGATTTTCTGAAATCAGTGTCGGTAAATTAAATAAATATAAAACAGGGGCAGGATGACCTGCGCTCCAACTGTATAAGCAACCTGTAATTGGTAGTGCTAATAACATAAAATATAATGCTAAATGTCCCGCATGTGCTAAAAACTTCATTTGTGGTGACATACTATCAGGTAGTGCAGGTATAGGGTTGGTATAGCGCCAAAAAATTCGGATGACAATCAGAAAAATAATGGTTGTAGCGATATTTTTATGTAAAGTAATGACATCACCTTTAAAAGCACCATTGATATCGTAACTTAAAAAATTACCACTATAAAAGCCAATCAGCCATGCAGCAATAAAGATAATTGCCATTATCCAGTGTAGGATTTGTGCAGTACGAGTATAGTATTGAGGGGGATTATTCACGAGTTTATCATCGTTGATGGTTGATTTTTTGTATTATATATATTGAGTTTTTAAACCTATAGTTCTCTTATGCAACACATTGTTTTTAAATTAGAACAATCTCTATTGATGCCAAGATCTGATCGACAGCTGATCTGTTATAATATGTTGTTTTATTGCTGTTGATATTGTGAAATGAGGAAAGCATGAAAAAAATTGCGGGTACTGATGAAGCAGGGCGTGGTCCTTTAGTAGGATCGGTTGTTGCAGCAGCAGTAATCTTGGATGTAAATCATCCGATAGAAGGGTTAAATGATTCTAAAAAATTGACTGAAAAGAAACGTGAAAAACTCTTTATTGAAATTAAAGAAAAAGCATTAGCATGGGCAATTGCTGAATGTTCTGCAGCAGAAATTGATCAATACAATATTTTACAAGCATCTTTATTGGCAATGCGTCGTGCGGTCGAAAAGTTAAACATTCAACCTGAGCATGTTTTAGTCGATGGAAATAAAATACCACAAGGTTTACTAATGAGTTGTGAGGCTATTGTTGGGGGTGATGCTTTACATGCAGAGATTTCAGCAGCCAGTATTTTGGCTAAAGTAACACGTGATCACCAAATGTATGCACTTGATGAAAAGTATCCTCAATATGGTTTTGCTCAACATAAAGGTTATCCAACCAAAGCACATTTTGCTGCGATTGAGAAATACGGCATTATTGCAGAACATCGGCGCAGTTTTGCACCTGTGCGTAAAGTACTGGAAGGTTTGGATTAGATCGATTGATTAGTATAGCTTAATCAGTTGGGGATCGGAGGCTAGTGTTGTTGAGCTAAAGTTAGTAATCATCATATGCTATAAAGACTTAAAGCGGCTATTCGCCGCTTTATTTACAAAATAATGCTAATCTTGCCGATTAAAGTTATTTTGATAATTATCGTCCTCAAAAGAAGGTTGATAATCTTGGTCAATGTGTTGAAGATGTTCATGCATTGCACGTTCGTGTTGAATACGTTGATAAATTTCTTCACGATGTACTGATACTTCTTTGGGTGCATTGACACCAATACGAACTTGGTTACCTTTTACACCAAGTACCGTTACACTGACTTGATCCCCAATCATTAAAGTTTCACCGACTCGTCGGGTTAGAATCAGCATGTTTATCTCCTTGCAAAACGCAAAACCTGCAATTTAAAAAATATATAAAAGACACAACCATAAAACAGTCAAATTTTAACAGAATTTTGTGATAAACATCATGTTGGATACAAAATTGATCAAATAAATGATCTGTTTGTTATGAATATAACAGAGCCACTAATATAAATACTAGTGGCTCGGTTTTATATTACTTTAAATATACAGCGATTCCTGCAAAATTTAAACAAAATAATTAATTAAGCACGTGTGCTTGATTCGCCATGTTCACGATCTAGACCAAATGCTGTATGTAATGAGCGCACAGCAAGTTCTAGGTATTTTTCATCAATAATTACTGAAATTTTAATTTCAGATGTTGAAATCATTAAGATATTAATGCCTTCTTTTGCCAGAGCAGTAAACATTTGACTTGCTACACCTGCATGAGAACGCATGCCTACACCGACAATCGATACTTTAACAATGTCATCACGTGTTGCAACTTCACGTGCACCGATTTGTTGTGCAGTTGTTTCTAAAATGGTTTTAGCTTTTGCCAACTCACCACGATTTACCGTAAAAGTAAAATCTGTTGTACCGTCTTCTTCAACGTTCTGGATAATCATATCCACTTCAACATTGGCATCACCAATTGGACACAAAATCTTAGAAGCAATACCAGGTTCATCTGGCACACCTAGAATAGTTAATTTTGCTTCATCACGATTAAATGCGATACCTGAAATGATTGGTTGTTCCATGTTATTTTCCGTTTCAGTAGTGATTAATGTCCCAACATTTTGCTTAAATTCATCATCAAAAGCACCATCATTATCGTTGTCAAAACTTGACAATACACGTAATGGTACTTGATATTTACCTGCAAACTCTACTGAGCGTATTTGTAAGACTTTAGATCCAAGTGAAGCCATTTCTAGCATTTCTTCAAATGAAATACGATCAACTTTCTTTGCTTTAGGTGCGACACGTGGGTCGGTGGTATATACGCCATCGACATCGGTATAAATTTGGCATTCGTCTGCTTTAAGTGCTGCAGCAAGCGCAACACCTGTTGTATCTGAACCACCACGGCCTAATGTTGTGGTATTGCCTTGAGGATCAACACCTTGGAAACCTGCTACGACAATCACTTGACCAGCATCTAGATACTGAGTCATTGCATCAGTATCAATGGCTTCAATACGTGCTTTGGTGAAAGCGCTGTCAGTTTTAATACCAACTTGACGACCGGTGAGAGATGTTGCTTTTACACCAATGGTATTGAGTGCCATCGCTAACATAGAAATCGTTACCTGTTCACCCGTAGACACCATTTGGTCAAGTTCACGTGGATCAGGAGTATCGGTAATGGCTTTCGCTAAAGCAAGTAGACGATTGGTTTCGCCACTCATTGCTGAAACAACGACCACAACTTTGTGACCGTGGTCATGCCAGCGTTTTACGCGACGAGCTACATTTAAAATGCGCTCGGGAGTACCCATAGAGGTACCGCCATATTTTTGAACGATTAATGCCATAGTTGTTCCATAAAAGCCATGACCCTGATCTACCTTTCAGGGTCAGTTACACAAAAGGTGAAGTTAGTTTTCTTCCAGCCAAGCACTTAAGCTTGTCATTACAGGTTGTAACTTCTCGTTAAGTGGCGCGCCACCTTGTGCCAAGTCAGGTTTACCACCACCTTTACCACCTAGCGCTTGAGCCAAGTGTTTGATGATATCACCCGCTTTAATAGAGGTTGTAAATTCTTTGCTAACCGATGCAATAAGACTGACTTTGTCACCCTCAATTCCTGCCAGTACAATGATGGCATGATCTAATTTAGATTTAATGCTGTCATGTAGATGACGTAATGATTTTGCATCCATATTGGCAACTGTCGTAATTAAAGTCGTACGACCAGCAACGGTTTGTACTTGGTTTAATAGCTCAGTTGCTTGGAAGTTTGCAAGTTTCTGGTTAAGCTGTTCAATGTGTTTTTGTAAGCTTGATGCAGTATCCAGCAATACTTCGACTTTTTCTAAGGTTTGCTCTTTTTGTGCTTTGAGTAGGCTATTGATCGTATAAATATCACGATCAGCTTTTTGTGCTACTTCAATTGCATGGTAACCGGTTACGGCTTCGATACGACGTATACCTGCGGCAACTCCACTTTCAGAGGTGATTTTAAACAGACCAATATCACCTGTACGGTTAACATGGATACCACCACAAAGTTCAATAGAGAAGTTTTTCTCGTCAATGATTGAACCCATTGACAGTACGCGGACTTCTTCACCATATTTTTCACCGAATAACATCATCGCACCTTTGGCTTTGGCGGATTCGATATCTAATAATTCGGTAGAAACTACAGTATTGGCAATGACTTCAGCATTGACCAAACGTTCAATTTCTTGCAGTTGTTCAAAGCTCACTGGTTGATCGTTGGCAAAGTCGAAGCGTAGTACTTCACTGCTGACCAAAGAACCTTTCTGTTGGACATGTGTACCTAAGATTTGGCGTAGTGCAGCATGTAATAAGTGAGTTGCAGAGTGGTTACGTGCCGTTGCATGACGTAGATCTGCTTTTACAATTGCCGCTACCTGTTGTGATGCTTTAAGTTGTCCTACGGTAACAATACCTTGATGGACAAATGCGCCACCAGATTTTTTGGTGTCTTGTACTTCAAAAATACCTGTATCATTTTTAAATATACCAGTATCACCGATCTGACCACCGCTTTCTGCATAGAATGGGGTTTGATTCAGTACGATAAGCGCTTCATCACCTTCAACGATTTCATCAACCTGTTGACCATCTTTATAAATGGCGATAATTTGGCCTTGACCTTGGGTCGCATCATAGCCATCAAACTGGGTTTCACCTTCAACTTTGACGATACTGTTATAATCGACAGCAAACTTTCCGGCATCACGTGCGCGTTGACGTTGTGCTGCCATTTCTTTTTCGAAGCCAGCTTCATCGATTGTTAATTCACGTTCACGGGCAATATCTGCAGTTAAATCCGTTGGGAAACCATAGGTGTCATAGAGTTTAAAGACTACTTCACCTGGAATAACAGTCCCTTTAAGCTGTGCTAATTCACCTTCAAGCAGTTTTAAACCTTGCTCTAATGTTTTTGCAAACTGTTCTTCTTCTTTAAGTAATTGTGTGCTGATGCGTGTTTTTTGTGCTTCAAGTTCTGGATACGCTTCACCCATGACATCAATCAGGGGTTGTAGCATTTTGTAGAAGAAGGTGCCTGTTGCGCCTAATTTATTACCATGGCGTACTGCGCGGCGAATAATACGACGTAATACATAACCACGGCCTTCATTAGATGGATTAACACCATCTGCGATGAGGAAACAGCATGAGCGTGCATGATCTGCGACAACTTTTAATGATGCAGGATAGTCGATCGGCTTATTTTCAGCTTCGGCCTGTTGTTCCAATTCACGGGTATCTAAACCAATAATGTTGGCTGCTGCTTTGAGCAAATGTTGGAATAAGTCAATTTCATAATTAGACTGTACATGTTGTAAAACAGCAGAAATTCGCTCTAAGCCCATTCCGGTATCGACAGATGGTGCTGGAAGAGGATGAAGTACGCCATCACTAGTACGGTTAAATTGCATAAAGACGTTGTTCCAAATTTCAATGAAACGGTCGCCATCTTCTTCCGGTGTGCCTGGTAATCCTCCCCAAATATGATCGCCATGATCATAAAAGATTTCAGAGCAAGGACCACAAGGACCCGTGTCACCCATTGCCCAGAAGTTATCTGAAGCATATTTTTCGCCTTTATTATCACCAATACGGATAATACGGCTACTGTCTAAGCCAATATCGTTATGCCAGATATTAAATGCTTCATCATCGGTATGATAAACAGTAACATACAAGCGATCTTTCGGCAGTGCTAACCATTGGTCACTGGTCAGGAATTCCCAAGCAAACTGAATTGCATCACGTTTAAAATAATCACCAAATGAGAAGTTACCCAGCATTTCAAAAAAAGTGTGGTGACGTGCAGTATAACCGACATTGTCTAGGTCATTATGTTTACCGCCTGCACGAACACATTTTTGTGAAGAGGTTGCACGGACATAATCACGTTTTTCCAAACCTAAAAAGCAGTCTTTAAACTGATTCATTCCGGCATTGGTAAATAATAACGTTGGATCATTGGCCGGAACCAGAGAACTCGATGCAACACGTGTGTGTCCTTGCGATTCAAAATAGCTTAGAAAAGCTTCACGAATTTCAGCGGACGTCATAAAACGAGTACTCACAACCAAGTCACTCCATAATTTCGATTTGGCTAATAGTCAATCAAGTAAAAGGATCTATAATATACATCTTACTTAATTGGCTGGCTTAAAAATTTGAAACGCCGAATTATAACGGAAAAAACTATTATTCACCAATCATATCCATAAGAATTCAGCGAAATTTTAATGAATAAATCACTTTTGAGAATAATATGGGTTTTGAGATGAGTGGGATATAATCTTTAGGTTGAATTGTTTTATGCGATTTAATCTTTTTGTATAAAAAAGTAAATCATGCAGTATTTTTACTTTAAAAAACAAGAGGTTGTTTTTAAATATTAAATTTGTTGTTACACCTCAAGCTGTTGTTGTGTTTAACGTCACTGCTAAGATGGCATAGTTATCAATAGATATATTTAAATATTAAAAACAGTGTCTTGTTTTACCATAAACGATAGTAATTTGCTAAAATACGGCCTTTGTATAGCTTGATCATCGTGATAAAAGGATAGTGGATGCAACGTATAGCGATTAATGGATTTGGTAGAATTGGGCGTAATGTTTTAAGAGCTTGGTTCGAACATCCACAAAACTTTAATTTTGAAATTGTTGCTATTAATGACGTTGCAGATTTAGAAACTTTACTGCATTTATTTAAATATGATACGACACATGGACGTTTTTTCGGTACGGTCGATGCATTGCAGTATGATGGTCATCATTATTTAAAAATTTCAACTGCAAACAAGCAACTCATGGTGCAGGTGTTTCAGCAGTCTAGCCCCTCAATGTTACCTTGGCAGGATTTAAATATTGATGTGGTTTTGGAATGTACAGGATTATTTCGATCAAGAGCAGCAGCAACTGAACATGTTGAAGCAGGTGCCAAAAGGGTCGTTATTGGTGCAGCACCTTTTGATAGTGTTGATATTGCAGTGGTCTACGGGGTAAATCATCAGGATGTTAAAGTTTCAGATCAAATCATTTCTAGTGTTTCATGTACTACACAAGCTTTAGTGCCTTTGGTTAAGATTCTTGATGATGCTTTTGTGATCGAAACGGCCCTGATGACGGAAATCCATGCAGTCACAGCCGATCAATCCGTTTTAGATCATGCTCATCGTGACCTAAGACGAGCACGTGCTTCGGGTCAAAATATTATTCCAACAACATCTTCAGCATTAGGTGCTTTAAAACAGGTCATGCCTAAAATGGAAAATCGTATTGATGGCTTTTCGATACGTGTACCGACCATTAATGTTGCCGCCATTGACTTAACCTTTAGTTCGCAATCTCAATTGAGTATAGATTTAATTAATCACGTGCTTGTTCAGGCTTCACAGCAGCAATTTATGAGCATTATGCAGGTGACAGATGAGCCTTTAGTATCGAGTGATTTTAACCATTCGCCTTATTCTTTAATTGTTGATTTAAACCAGACGATGGTGGTTGGGCATCAGGCTAAAGTTTTTGCTTGGTATGATAATGAATGGGGATATGCTAATCGTTTATTGGATTTATGCCAATCATTAAGCTAATGGGCTATTAATTCAGGATTATGCATTATGGCTTATGCCAAACATGGCATAAACGCTGTTGATTGTTATTTTATCAGTGATCAAATCTTACCGAGTTTTATGATGGATCGATCAGATTTTATATCTCTCAAAAGTATCCATTTGTAAAGATGCTATGTTCTATCAGGCTCTAGTTCCAGATATTTTTGATCATTCTTTGTTTACCGCTACTTTATCGCGATGATCTCTGCTTTTCGGTGGGTTTTAACTGCAATATATCCGTAGAATCATCACGATATTTTATGGAATTGGTCATCAGTGGATATAATATTGATCAATCAGCATAGTAAAGCAACACAATCATTTATAAATTAATGATCGGGATGAGTGAGAGTGCCAACAAGCCCCCCATGATTCTGTTAAATATGATGACTCGATGACCCTGATTTAAATAATGAGCAAGTCTGTCGCCGACTATGGCCCATAAAAGAACACAGATAAAACCGATAATGCCATAGGTAAGACCAATTAAAATAATGTCGTGCTGACTGGTCGTAGTTTTTATATAGGCACTAATTGAGCCCAATAATACAATCCATGATTTTGGGTTAACCCATTGAAAAAAAGCGCCCTTCCAAAATCCCAGTACTTTATTTTTATGCTCGGAGGAGGGGTTTAATTGTCCAGCAAAAGCAATCAGATAAGATAGATATAAAATATAAATACAGCCTACTATTTTTAAAATCGGCATCAGGATTGGAAACTTGATAAAGAGTGAATTAATGCCTAAAGCAAGTAAAAGAAAAATGATCGTAAATCCAAAAGCAATTCCTAATACTAAAGGAATTGTTTTGATGATACCGTAGTTTACCCCTGACGCGAGCGCCATAAAGTTATTCGGACCTGGTGTAACGGAGGTAATGATTGCATAAATACAGAATGCTAAATATAAGTTAAATGTCATTGCTCAAATTAGTCTTAAAAGGTAAAAAATAGCGATAGAGCTTATTGCGCTGATCTCATATTCTGAATACATATGAATGCATCGCACTATGAATGATAGTAATATCATATTGTTGTGTTGTTTTTCATTTTTTTGTTGATCTTTAAATATGCTCTATTGGGGGATGATGGGATGAGGCGAGCAAAATCCGACAAAGAAAAATAGCAGGTTGAATTTATGGAAATCCGGCATAGCGTTAAATTTTGCTAAATTCTTAAAAATTCGGTGCATCGCTAAAACTTACGTGTTAAACTAAGAGAAATCGGGTGTGCTCCCGATTTTTTTATGCGGATTACTTCCGCGCCGACGAGTATTTAGGTTTACAACATGCCCATTTCAGAGACATGGTTATTACCTGATGGTGTAGCTGATGTATTACCAGAGCAAGCGCAAGTCATTGAAACTTTGCGTCGTGAAGCATTAGATTTCCTCGCATCTCGAGGTTATCAATTGGTGTACACGCCATTTATCGAATACATAGAATCTCTATCTTCTCTTTCAGAATCGAATCAAGATTTAGACTTGGCCACTTTTAAGGTAATTGATCAACTTTCTGGTCGTTTACTTGGTGTGCGTGCCGATATGACACCGCAAGTGGCTCGTATTGATGCGCATGTACATCAAGTTGCAGGTATAGCACGTTATTGTTATGCCGGTACGGTTTTACATACTAAGCCACAAGGGTTTAATACCACACGAGCACCTTTACAACTAGGTGCAGAACTTTTTGGTTCAGACAGTATTGATGCTGACGTCGAGATGGTTGATGTCATGATTAGTCTGTTGGAAAAAGCTGGTTTTTCAGATGGAATTCATCTTGATTTAGGTCATGTTGGATTATTCCGTAGCTTGGTGAAACATGCAGGTTTGACCAAAGCAGTTGAACGCCAACTTTCAGATTTATATCAACGTAAAGCTTTGCCTGAGTTGGCAGCATTTACTGCAGACCTTAAGTTTGGTGCAGATTTTTATACGTTAGGGCGCTATTCAAGTGACCTTGCTGCATTACAACAATATTTAAGTGCAGAAATCCTTGCAGATGAGGCATTTAAACAGGCTTTTGATGCTTTAATTATCACGCAAACTGAAATTCAATCGCGTTGGCCTGAGTTACATATTGGCCTCGATGTGGTGGAATTACGCTCGTATCATTATCATACTGGTTTAATGTATGCCGTATATGCACCAAATCGTGCTGCACCATTGGCACAGGGTGGCCGTTATGATGGAATTGGTCAGCATTTTGGTCGTGCGCGTCCAGCAACAGGCTTTTCATGTGATTTATATGCATTATCTGCGGGAAAAGTTAACCAGATTGAAAAAGTTGTTGCGCCAAAAGGAACCGATGTTGCATTACTTGCTGCGATTGCGGCACTACGTGCACAAGGCTTAAGTGTAATTCAGCTTTTAGGCAATGATGATTTAAACTCAGTACCTTATGCAACTCACCAATTGGTGAATCATGCAGGTGAGTGGACCATCGAACAGATTTAATCGCATCACTAAATATAGAATCTAGATGTCTTTCAGTGATGTTTTCAATTTTAACAGCATGATGTAATGAGGCTATTATGGGCAAGAATGTTGTGGTACTTGGTACCCAATGGGGAGACGAAGGTAAAGGTAAAATCGTCGACCTGCTCACAGATCAAGCGACTGCGGTAGTTCGTTATCAAGGCGGACACAATGCGGGTCATACTCTCGTGGTTGGTGGTAAAAAAACTGTATTACACCTCATTCCATCTGGTATTTTACGTGAAAACGTATTGTGCTTAATTGGTAATGGCGTTGTACTTTCTCCTGAAGCATTAATTAAGGAGATGGACATTCTTGAGCAAGAAGGTGTTCCTGTTAAAGAGCGTTTACGTATTTCTCCAAACTGCCCATTAATTCTTCCAAATCATATTGCGCTTGATCAGGCACGTGAAAAAAAACGTGGTAACGCAAAAATTGGTACGACTGGTCGTGGTATTGGGCCTGCCTATGAAGATAAAGTAGCACGCCGTGCGATTCGTGTTGCTGACCTTGTTCGTGGTGGTGAACATCTCAAAGCACAGTTAGAAGAGTTACTTGAGTATCATAATTTTCAATTAACTCAATTCTATGGCGTTGATGCTGTTGAGTTGGATGATGTTCTTGCACTGTGTGATGAGTGGCGTAAAGTTATTGCTCCATTGGTGATTGATGTCACTGGTGAATTGCATAAATACCGCAAAGCGGGTGATAACATTATGTTTGAAGGTGCACAAGGTTCACTGCTTGATGTCGATCATGGTACCTATCCATATGTAACATCTTCAAATACAACTGCTGGTGGTGTAAGTTCGGGTTCGGGCTTAGGTCCTTTACATTTGGACTATGTTTTAGGGATCACTAAAGCATATACCACACGCGTTGGTTCAGGCCCATTTCCAACCGAATTGATTTATGATGCTGCGGCAGATCAAGGTGATGCGATTGGTAAGCATCTTGGTACAGTAGGCTCTGAATTTGGTGCATCTACAGGTCGTCAACGTCGTTGTGGTTGGTTTGATGCTGAAATTTTACGCCGTTCTGTGGAAGTGAATTCACTTTCAGGTATTTGTTTAACAAAACTTGATGTACTTGATGGCTTAGACGAAGTTAAAATTTGTGTGGGTTATGAAGCGGCTGATTCAGGTTGTGTGGGGTCTTCAGATGCATTGGCATTTGAAACTTTAAAACCAATTTATGAAACGATGCCTGGTTGGTCTGAATCAACTTTTGGTGCAAAATCATTAGATCAATTACCACAAAATGCGATTAACTATATTAAGCGTATTGAGCAATTAATTGAATGCCCAATTGATATTGTTTCAACAGGTCCAGATCGTGAAGAAACAATTGTGTTGCGTCATCCTTTTGAAGCATAATAAATTTTAAATAAAAAAAGCCTCGTTTTAACGAGGCTTTTTTTATGTTGTGATCCAGTAAGAGGTATGATTTAAAATATATGACATAATTCATCTGATGCTTATTATTTTGAGCACGACAAAAGTTGAGTATGTTTAAATTGATAAAAAGATTATAACTGCCAAGTTACACCAAATGAACATGGATGGATGGAATGCAAAAAACAATCGCTGGAACAATTTTCTATTCATTATTATTTGCAATGGGTGGATCGCCGACTTTGGCGATGATTATCATTCAATTACAACATGTCAATCCTGCTTATCTTTATCAAGCATTTATTGGCTTAACTGTAATGATTGCTTGTATCTTAGTCCCTTTGATTTTATTGCAAAATGCATATTTATTTTTTAAAAGACACAATGAAACTTTCGAAATTAAAGTTAAAAAACTATATTATTTTTATTTGGCTTTAAATGTGGGTTGTTTGCTATTTTGGTTGCTTTATCAGTTATTTTAAAGCACTTATGTTATTTTAAATCAGAGTGCCTATTTTCAATGCTTAGATATGATTTAAAATAGCAAGGATATAAATAGAGATGATATGCGGAGAGATGTGCAGCAATGAATAATACATGGTTAAAGGCATTGTGTACTTCAGGTGTTATTGTTATTTCAGGATGTACGACATTTGCTGATATGGTGGGTGCTGATAGTGCAACGCTCAATGCGACTGCAACACAAGGTTTTAATAAAACCATTAATGAAGCACGTAACAATAAAACCTTAGATACTTCATCAGCAACTTATAAGCGTATTAATACGGTTTTTATGAATTTAAAACCTTATGCTGATCAGTTAAATCAAACGGGTATTAAGTTTGATTGGCAGTTAGCAGTATTAAAATCAAATCAAGTCAATGCTTATGTTGCACCGGGTGGTAAAGTCGTTTTTTATACCGGTATTGTTGATAAACTCAACCTAACCAATGCTGAAATTGCTGCCGTGATGGGGCATGAAATGGTCCATGCCTTAGAAGAGCATTCTAAACAAAAAATTGGTGCTCAAGCATTAACTGATATTGCTTTAGGGATTGGCTTGAGTGCAGTCGGTGCGGGAGATGCTGGTGCAGCTGCAGCTCAACTGGGTTCACAAATTGGTGTGGGATTACCCTATTCTCGTAGCCTGGAAAGTCGTGCCGATCAAGGTGGTTTATTGCTTATGGCGCGGGCTGGGTATAATCCTCAAGCAGCCATTACACTTTGGGAAAAAATGAATAAACTTGATGGTGGCAGTGGCGGTACAGCATTTTTATCCACCCATCCATCAAATACCCAGCGTATTGATGCGATGCGTCAAAACCTTCCTGCTGCTCAGGCGCTTTATAATCAAAGTGTCAAACGTAATTAAGTCACTTGATGGCTGAGTTTATTCTAGTGGTTATTTAGATGACTGGAGAATAGCTTATTCTCCAGTCAAATCTGATCATGTTATCTGTTTAGTTAGCATTAAGGCGCTGGGTTAGGTTGCTGCTGATGTATAGCTGCAATACCTTGTAATATTTCAGCAGATAATGTGACTTCAAATGCATCAATATTTTGCTGTAATTGTGTCAAATTGGTTGCACCAATAATGGTTGATGTGACAAAAAATTGTTGGCGGATAAAAGCCAATGCCAGTTGTGTGAGTGTTAAATTGTGTTGTTCCGCCAATTGTGCGTACTGTTCTGTTGCCCATTCACTTTCAGGATTGCTATAGCGGCTAAAACGAGAAAATAAGCTGACGCGTGCCTGAGCTGGACGTGCACCATGACGAAATTTACCTGTTAGGTAGCCAAATGCCAGTGGTGAATAAGCCAATAAACCCACACCTTCATATTTGGCAATTTCTGCCATACCAATTTCATAGCTACGATTGAGTAAATTATAGGGGTTTTGTACGCTAACAAATTTGTCGAGTCCCATTTTTTCGGCCAAATGCAAGAATTTCATCGTGCCCCAAGGGGTTTCATTGGACAGACCAATATAGCGGATACGACCTTGTTGAATTTCATGATGTAGAGCAGCCAAGGTCTCTTCCAAAGCAGTTATGGCTTGCGGGTCATTCGCTTCTTGATTGCTATATCCTAATTTTCCAAAAAAATTAGTCGGGCGTTGTGGCCAGTGAAGTTGATATAAATCAATATAATCAGTCTGTAGTCGGCTTAAACTGTCATCCAATGCGCTCGTAATTTCTGTAGCCGTAAAGCGGGTATGGCCATCACGAATATGAATACCACCTTGGCCAGGACCAGCAATTTTAGACGCTAAAAATAATTTATCTCGACCACCACGTTGCTGTAGCCAATTGCCAATAATACGTTCGGTTGATCCTTGTGTTTCTGGTTTTGGTGGGACAGGATACATTTCTGCTGTATCCCAAAAAAATAAACCGCGATCAAGTGCATAATCAAGTTGTTGAAAGGCTTCAACTTGGCTATTTTGCTCACCAAAAGTCATTGTTCCTAAGCAAATTTCGGGTAATAAAATACCGGTATCTGCAAGTGGATTAAGCTTCATCCTCTAGTCCTTATGTAAAGCTGATTATTTTGTGTAATTTAAAAGGTAAAGCATTTTTGATTCAAATAGAAATGATTATTCATGACAAGCATTGATGATTTTTAAATATCAGTAAAGTAAAAAAAGCAAATACAGTGATTTGCTTTTTAAATGAAAATAATGGATTAGTTTACTTTTGTTTTTGCTGTGCTGGAATAGGCGTCTAAAGAAGTATCAAAGATCAGAATTGCTTTGCCATCTGTTTCGATCATACCTTGTTCTTCTAATATTTTAAGAACACGGCCGACCATCTCTCGTGAGCAGCCTACAATACGACCAATTTCTTGACGTGTGATACGGATCTGTCGGCCATTAGGTAGGATCATTGCTTCTGGTTGTGCGCAAAGATCAATTAAACAACGCGCAATACGACCAGAGACATCAATAAATGCCAAGTCTGTTACTTTGCGTGTGGTATTTTTTAAACGACGTACAAGTTGCGCAAATACCGCATGACTTAAATCAGGATATTGTTTGCACAATTCATTAAAGTTGTCATAGGTAATTTCTGCAATTTCGCAAACCTCACGTGTACGTACTTCAGCAGTACGTTGAGGTTTTGCTTCAAAAAGTCCCATTTCCCCGAAAAAATCCCCTGGATTTAAATAGGCAACGACTATTTCACGATCGTCGTCTTCACGAAGAATAATAGATACTGAGCCTTTCAATATGAGATATAAAGATTTTGACTCAGATCCAGCATCAATAATTGTTGTACGCTTTGGATAGCGATTAATATATGCGCGTTTTAATAATGCTTTTACTGACTCAGGAAGTTGACCTGGAGACAGCGCATCGGTGCTAAGTTGTGAAAAGTTTGAAGTCATGCTAACGGTTCCGAATTGGATAAATAATAGATCGCACAAGACCTAGTATGAACTTGTCACACAGTAGAGATGAAATTCCTTATCAACTCAAATTATGTTAGTGTACAGGTACCTTGTAAATTTATAATTTTTTTTAGGGACTTGCAATGCAAACGAGCGTTCATTGGCTAGAGAATGTTGCTTTTGAGGCAAAATCAGAAAGCGGTCATCATATTATTATGGATGGATCTGCTGAATATGGTGGTGAAAACCGTGGTCCACGTCCCATGGAAATGATTTTAATGGGACTTGGTGGTTGTGCTTCATTTGATATCGTGACAATATTAAAAAAATCTAGACAAAATGTGACGGATGTCACTTGTGAGATTCATGCAGATCGAGCGGATACGATTCCTGCAGTTTTTACAAAAATACATTTGCATTTTGTGGTAAAAGGCCAATCAGTTAAAGAGAAGCAGGTTGCTAAAGCCATTGAACTCTCTGCAGAAAAATACTGTTCAGCCAGTAGAATGTTGACTGATGGGGGAGTAGAAATTACCCATGGTTTTGAAATAGTTGATATTGAATAAACAAATTGTAACAGTATGTAAATTTGAGGGGTTGGTCGTGTATTGGCCTCTTTAATTACCTTGCCCTATTGATGACTGATTTTATGCCTGAACATGCTTGGGCTGTATGACTGATGATAATGTCTGAAGTATCCAGATTTGAATGGCATTACAATTATGTTGTTAATTTAAATGATTGATCATGTTTTGAATAGCTAAACGCATCAAGTTGGATTGCTGATCAGGGTTAAAAATTTTCTTTTTTAAATAGTACAAATTGATTTCTTGCATGCTGTAATCGTTTTGAATGCAATTAAATCTAGTCTATTTGGCTCTCTGCATAATATCTGTTGAAAAATAATAAAAATCACGATTTATTTACAGATAATGACTTGAAAAAAACACGATCAACACAAATACTATAACTGAATTCTAACTATTCAATTTATAATTAACTTTTTGAAAAATATAAAATATATGGTTGAAAAATATTTTATATGACGCATATAGATATCAAGATAAGAAATTTAATTTATGAGGTATAACAAGAATGCGCTTTGAAAAATTTACCAATCGTTTGCAACAATGTCTCTCGGATGCGCAATCATTGGCGATGAGTAAAGACCACACTGCAATTGATGGCTTTCATATTCTGATTACTTTGATGGAAGAACCGTCCAATATCAGTTTATTGCAACAAGCAGGTGCAAATTTAAGAGACTTACAAACTAAATTAACCCAAGCATTACAAGATGCTCCAATCATTGCAAATCCTACAGGAGATATTCACTTAAGCCCTGATGCAGTAAAAGCCCTTAATCTGGCAGATAGCTTTGCACAAAAAGCAGGCGATGAGTTTTTATCGACAGATTGGGTGATTTTGGCATTGTCTGAGGTGGGTGCGACAAAAACGATTTTAAATAGCGTTGGTGTCACAACAGAGCAATTAAAAAATGTGATTAATCGAGTACGAGGGGACGAAAAAGTCATGAGTAATAATCATGAAGATCAACGTGATTCACTGAATAAATATACCATAGATCTTACGGAACGTGCTATTGCAGGAAAACTTGATCCAGTCATTGGTCGAGATGATGAAATACGTCGTACCATTCAGGTATTGTCACGTCGTACTAAAAATAATCCAGTGTTGATTGGTGAGCCAGGTGTCGGTAAAACAGCGATTGTTGAGGGCTTGGCACAGCGTATTATTAACCGTGAAGTCCCTGAAAGTTTACAAGGAAAACGTGTTCTATCTTTAGATTTGGGTTCACTTTTAGCCGGTGCAAAGTATCGTGGTGAATTTGAAGAACGTTTAAAAGCAGTGTTAAAAGATTTAGAAAAACAAGATGGCCAAGTCATTTTGTTTATTGATGAATTGCACACGTTAGTGGGTGCAGGTAAAGGTGATGGTGCGATGGATGCAGGCAATATGTTAAAACCTGCATTGGCACGTGGTGAATTACGTTGTGTTGGAGCAACGACATTAGATGAATATCGACAATTTATTGAAAAAGATGCTGCATTAGAGCGTCGTTTTCAAAAAGTATTGGTCGATGAGCCAAGTGTAGAAGATACAATCGCAATTTTACGTGGTTTAAAAGAGCGTTATCAAGTTCATCATGGGGTAAAAATTTTAGATTCTGCAATTATTGCTGCAGCAAAAATGTCTCATCGCTATATTACCGATCGTCAATTACCTGATAAAGCCATTGATTTGATTGATGAGGCTGCATCACGAATTAAAATGGAAATTGATTCTAAACCAGAACCTTTAGATAAGCTTGAACGCCGCTTAATTCAACTCAAACTACAGTTAGAAGCAGTTAAAAAAGATGAAGATACTGCCAGTAAGGCTGAAGTTGCACTTTTAGAGAATCAAATTGCTGAAGTTGAAAAAGAATATAGTGATTTAGAGGAGGTTTGGATTGCTGAAAAACGCTTGTTGCAAGGTGATCAACAAACACAAGCCGAATTAGATCAGGCACGTATTGCGATGCAAAAAGCACAACGTGAGAATGATCTTGCGGAAATGGCGCGATTACAATATGGCATTATTCCTGAGTTAGAAAAACGTTTAAGTGAGGAAGAGGTCGTAGAGGAAAAAGCAGAGCCTAAGTTACTGCGCAATAAGGTAACAGACAATGAAATTGCTGAGGTTGTGAGTGCTGCAACAGGTATTCCTGTTGCTAAAATGATGCAGGGAGAACGTGAAAAATTACTGCATATGGAAGCATTTTTACATCAGCGTGTTGTTGGTCAGGATGAAGCGGTGGTGGCAGTATCGAATGCGGTTCGTCGCTCGCGTGCAGGGTTATCAGATCCAAACCGTCCAAGCGGTTCATTTTTATTCCTTGGTCCAACAGGTGTGGGTAAAACAGAACTGACCAAAGCTTTAGCCAGCTTCTTATTTGACAGTGATGATGCCATGATTCGTATTGATATGTCTGAATTTATGGAAAAACACTCGGTTAGTCGTTTGGTCGGTGCACCTCCAGGCTATGTAGGTTATGAGGAAGGTGGTTTATTAACTGAGGCAGTACGTCGTAAACCTTATAGTGTGGTTTTATTTGATGAGGTTGAAAAAGCACATCCAGATGTCTTTAATATTTTATTACAGGTTTTGGATGATGGGCGTTTAACGGATTCACAAGGACGAGTCGTTGACTTTAAAAATACCGTTATTGTGATGACCTCCAATTTGGGTTCACATGATGTACGTGAATTAGGAGAAGATGCAACAGATGAAGAAGTTAGAGCGGTTGTAATGAATGCTGTCGGTCAGCATTTCCGTCCAGAGTTTATTAACCGTATCGATGAACTGGTTATTTTCCATTCATTGAAGAAAGCACAAATTCGTGGTATTGCGGATATTCAATTAAACCGTTTACGTGGTCGTTTGCTTGAAAAAGAAATGACTTTAACGATTGATGACTCTGCATTTGATCAGCTTGTTGATGCCGGTTTTGATCCTGTATATGGTGCACGTCCATTAAAACGTGCTATTCAACAACAGATCGAAAATATCTTGGCACAAAAAATCTTAGCTGCTGAATTTGTGCCAGGTGATAATATTTTGATTTTATCGGAACAAGGCCATTTGGTTTTTGATAAAGTTAAATTGAGTTAATTTTTCATCATAAAAAACCCGGCATTTGCCGGGTTTTTTAGTTTATCAATCAATTAAAAATTTTGTATTAAACTGGGGGATGATTAATTTTCCATGCACGGTGAATTTTTTGATTACGTTTAAAATCAGCACCAATGGTATCATGACTAATTTCTTGAACTTGAAATAGTGCTTCAATTTCAGCATCCATTTCAAAGCCACGATAGTTATTCGAAAAGTATAAGGTTCCCTCTGTTGTTAGACGATTCATTGCACGTTTAATCAGTGAGATATGATCTCGTTGTACATCAAAAGTACCATAAAACTTTTTCGAGTTAGAGAATGTTGGTGGATCAATAAAAATGAGGTCATATTGTTCATGACCTTCTTTAAGCCATTCAAAACAGTCACTGGCAAAGAACTGATGTTGTTCATCAGCATGTTCAACGGTTAGGCCATTTAAAACAAAGTTTTCTTTAGACCAATTAAGGTACGTGTTGGATAAGTCGACACTCGTAGTACTGGCTGCACCACCTAAAGCAGCGTGTAAACTTGCTGTAGAGGTATAGCTATATAGATTTAGAAAGTGTTTACCTTTGGCTTCAGCTGCAATGCGCAAACGCATCTGACGATGATCAAGGAATAAACCTGTATCGAGATAGTCCGTTAAGTTGACTAAAATCTTAGCTTGACCTTCTTGTACAATAAAGCGCTTGGATGCACTACTCTGTTTGCTATATTGAGTTTTACCTTCTTGGCGCGCACGGGTTTTAATAAAAATGGCATCTCTATTCAAACCTGTTACTGCACGGATACTGGCTAAAGCAAGATTAAAGCGTTTTTTGGCTTTCTCTGGATCAATCGATTTTGGTGGCGCATATTCTTGTACATGCAAACGATCGCCATATAAATCTACAGCAATATTAAAATCTGGTAGATCTGCATCATAAAGACGTAAGCAATAGATACCTTCTTTGGTTGCCCATTTTTTTAAGCTTTGCATATTTTTTTGCAAGCGGTTGGTGAAGTCTGTAGCGCCTTCAATAGGTTCAAAGCTTTGTGGTTGCCAAGTTTCAAGAAATGGACGTAGCACATTTGCCGGTTTTATTTGACCCAGACGAATATAAATCGGTAGTTTACCATTCATTAAACGTAAGGTTTGTGGATGGTTAAAAGCTAAAACATCTGCTTGCTCAATTTGTGATGCAATGACTGCTGCAGATTGATTAGGGAAATATTGTTGTAAGCGTGCGGATAGACCCAAGTATAATGCTCGGTTAGAGGCTTTCTCTCCTAAACGCTCACCATAAGGTGGATTGGTAACAATAAATGCAGTTTTCGCCTCAGCTTGAAAATCTGGCCAATCTGCCAATGTCCGTTCTTCAATTTGGATATGTGGCATTAATTCTTCAAAACCAGCTGCAATGATATTTTGCTTGGTGGCTTTAATCGCCTCCCAGTCGGCATCAAATGCATAGAATTTAGGTAGTGGCTGTTGTCGTGCGATTTGATATCGATCTGCCGCTTCAGCTTTAATCGACATCCATAAATCATGATCATGACCGTTCCAGCCATTAAAACCAAAGCGACGTACTAAGCCGGGTGCACGGTCAGTTAAAATCATTAAAGACTCAATAATAAACGTACCCGAACCACACATAGGATCAAGCACAATATCGGTATTTAAATCTTTGAGTTTGGCTTTTTGTAAAATTGCCGCGGCTAAGTTTTCTTTAATCGGTGCATCAGTCATAAAACGACGATAGCCACGTTTATGTAAAGAATCACCAGATAAATCAAGACAATATGTATGCGCTGTTTTGCCAGCAAGTACGTATAATGTAATTTCAGGTTGTTTGGTATCAATACTTGGACGACGACCGACGGCTTCCATGAATGAGTCAACGACACCATCTTTTACGCGTAAAGTCGCAAACTGTGTATTGACCTTAATATCACGTTCAACATGTAAACGAATCGCAAAGGTACTTTGTGGTGCAAAAATTAGAGACCAGTCAAAGTTGATTGCGCCTTCATAGAGTTCTTCGGCAACATCACGCGCATCATGTTGATATTCGAGTTCATGGCGATGAATAGGCAATACCACTCGGGAGGCTAAACGTGACCACATACAAACACGATAGGCATGCTCTAAGCTGCCTTTGAAAATCAAACGACCAGGAAGAATTTCAATGTCTTGGATCCCTAGACCTTGTAATTCTTCTTGAAGCAAGGTTTCAAGTCCAATTGCACAGGTGACCCAATACGTAGAAAGACGTGGTTTAGCTGTCATGTAGATGTTCCAAAAGCGATAATGCAATCGGCTATTTTAGCTTATTTTGAACAATTTTGGCGCAAGAACTTATAGAGATATTGATTAAAAAATATCGAGATGATGAATTTGCCTGATGAATGACCTGACGATATCGATTTTCATCTATTTAAGTACATATAGATCAAGTAATTAAATATTCTATTTAAGATGAGGGAAGTACAACCTCCCTCAATTTATTTTACAGTATAGCTTGATTAATCACTTAAGATTGCAAGGGATAAGTTTTAACGACAGGCTGATTGTGTGAGCTAAATGAAAATAAATTACTTAACCACATCAGAATACGTTCGAAAAAATTGGCTTCGATAATATTAACATCTTGTTCAATATCGATAGTTTTAAGTAATTGGTTATTTTGATAAACACTAATGGTTGCTAGTTTCATCACCTGTGCAAGTGGTGCTGTCAGTTTATTTTCATTAAGTTGAACACTGAGATTGGTGTGGGTTTGCTGTAAAGGCTCAATCGTTGATGTTTTACCATCAAGGGTGACAACAATACGTTGACTGTTGGCATGATAAGAATTTAGGTCTATGGGTTGTGTATGATTATATAAAGAGGTCGTTACCCATTTCTCTTGATTGGTTTCGATTTTAAATATTTTTAAAGTTGATTTAATAACAGGGAGTTCACCAATTAATTGCTTATCTTTAAGCACCACTTCATTGCGTGTATAGGTATATGCTAAATCCAATAAATTATGTGCTACTTCAGCACGTTTTAATGCATTTTTAGTTCCCATGACAACGACAATCAGCCGGCGTTCAGGCAAATTGATATCTGCATTAGGTCGATGTGCTGTTAAGGCTAAATTATAACCAGCAGCATGAGTGAAACCAGTTTTTAAACCATCAACACTAGGATCAAATTTTAAGGCTAGATTGGTTGCTCGATGAAAATGTTGATTATAGCTAAAGCTTGGCATAATAGAGTAATGTAAATATGCGGGTGTTTGCATGGTTACAGCTTGTCCAAGTAATGCCATATCGTATGCGGATGAAAAGTGATCTGGCATGGTAATGCCCGCTGGATTGGCAAAATGAGTGTCAGTCATTTTTAAGCGCTGTGCTTCATCGTTCATACGTTTTACAAAAGCTGGTACATTACCAGAAATACGTTCGGCAAGTGTGAGGGCTGCATCATTTGCAGACATAACAATAAGACCTGCGAGTAGTTGGTCGATTGAAATTTTATCACCAGGTTTTAAATGCATTTGCGATTCGTCCCACTGAACTTCATTCACTACAGGTGTAGCCGTAATGATTTCATTTTTGGACAGTCGACCTGCTGCAATTTCTTGTAAGGCAATATAAGCAACCATCATTTTGGTCATAGACGCAGGTGCTCTTTGAAAATGACTGTTATGTTCGGCAATCACTTGTCCTGATTGAGGATCAAGAATAATCCAGGCTTCTGCTGCAACAGATTCTGGCGCAATATTTAAGAGTAAAGCATGACTTACTGTACTTAAGAGTAAACTTAAAGCTGCGATAACGTAGATGAAAGCTTTCAAAGGGTATTCCTTGGTTTCGTCAAATTCATGACCAAATGAAGAGTGGTAATGATGAGGGCAAATGCTATGCCTTTTTTGCGATATTGACCAGTTAAAAATGTAGACATTTAATACAGTTCGGCAAAGCTGAAGAAAAAAATGATAAGCTAAGGGTTAAGTTTTGTAGATTATTTTTATATTGCCTATTATGTTGCATTATCAAATCGAATTCGACGATTATCGTCAGCACCTTATTCATGTCACTTTACGTTTTTTAGCGGATCCAACACAAGTACTGTATTTACCTACGTGGATTCCCGGAAGCTATTTAATTCGTGAGTTTGCCAAGCATATTGAAGGGGTGAAAGCCTATGACGAGGCTGGGCGTGTATTAAAAATTCAAAAAACTGAAAAAAACAAATGGCGTTTGTTTAATACAGATCATGAACTGATTACCGTAGAATATGATGTGTATGCCTATGATCTTTCAGTTCGCGGTGCTTATGTTGATCAAACACGTCTATATCTTAATCCTGCATGCGTGTGTTTAGGTTTACAAGATCAAGAAAATAAAGCGATAGAAGTTGAAGTATTTTTACCTGAAGAATTAAAGCATTTTCAATTGGCGACAGGATTAAAATCTAAAAGCTTAGTGAAAGGGCGCTTTACTTTATACGCAGAAAATTATGCACAGTTGATTGATTCACCGTTTGAACTTGCACAGCAAGAGCGTTGTCATTTTGAAGCACAAGGAATCGCACATCAGTTTGTCATTTCTGGTCAGCATGACATCAATATGCAGCGTATGCAGCAAGATCTTGAGAAAATTTGTCGTACAGAAATTGCATTATTTGGTTCTGCACCTTTCAATGACTATACTTTTATGACGATGGCGACTGGGCAAAGTTATGGCGGCTTAGAACATGCTAACAGTACCAGCTTAATTACCCCTCGGCATGATTTACCAAAATTGAATGAGCCAGAACAGCCTTCAGTGGATTATCAGCGCTTTTTAGGACTTTGTAGTCATGAATATTTTCATGCATGGCTGGTTAAGTTTATTCGTCCAGAAAACTTTGTTGATTATGATTTAAATCGTGAGGGCTACACGTCTTTATTATGGATTTTTGAAGGTTTTACGTCTTATTATGATGATCTCATTTTACTTCGCAGTGGTGTAATTAATCAGGATGCTTATCTTAAACTACTTAAAGTACAATTAGATCGTTATTTGCAAAATCCAGGTCGTTTTATACAAACCGTAGCAGAATCCAGTTTTGATGCTTGGATTAAGTTTTATCGTCCTGATGAAAACTCTAATCAAGCTGGAACCAGTTATTATAATAAAGGCTGTCTGGTGGCATTATGTCTCGATTTAGGCTTGCGTTTACGTGGTTCGAGCTTGGATCAATTAGTGCGTCAATTATATGAAAATGCAAAAAATGGTATACAGGTTAATGAACGGACTATTTTTGAGTTATGTCAAACGCTAACGGGCGATCAGTGGGTTGAACAAATTAATCACTTAATTTATACCACAGAAGAATTGCCACTTGATCAGCTATTACCTGAATTTGGTTTAAGTTATGTGCTTAAAACAGATCGTACTTTGCCTTTCGGTTTAAAACTTATGGAAAAACCAGAAGGGATTGTCATTCAGCAAGTACGTCGAGATAGTGTGGCAGCTCAGGCAGGATTGTCTGCGCATGATGTGATTATTGCGATTAATGGTATTAAAGCATCTATCACATTATTGGAACAGTCTGCACAGCAACAACAGACATTGAGCATAGTTGCATTCCGTCGTGATGAACTGATGCAATTTGATATTCAAGGTGGATGTTCAGCGCTTACAGAGGTTGAATTAAAAATTGTTGATCAAAGTAAAGTTGATTTATGGTTAAAAGCATAATTTAAATTATAGTCCTCAATATTTTGTAAGTATTGAGGACTATGTAAATTATATTATGAAATTAAACTTAAATGGATGATTATTTAGAAACATTCGTATTTGAATCAAAGAAAACATAATATTTTAATTTTTTAAATATCTTTAATACATTATCTTTAATATAGATTGATTATATTAGGACCTGTTAAGATTTTGCTTAATAATATTAAATATATACAATATTGATTTTAATTTATTATTTTAATAATCAAAAAAGAATAAGTTGATTTGTTTATGATAGCGTTGGACTAAAAAATATTGAAAATAAGTTATTGCATGATATTAAAGAAGAATAATCTTTATTCTGGGCACCATTATGCTAAGTTTAACGACAATAAAAAGCATTTATTTTTATAATTAATTTTTAATTATTGGATCTTTACTGATTTAAAATAAAGAGTGAATTTTTGTAATTAATATTAATGAACTCGTTATTATTTTTAATCAGATGGCATCTAATATTTAAATCAATAGGGTATTTAAATTAATAGAGGAAAATAGCAAATAAAAATCAGGATATATGGTTGATCAACTCATAACGAAGTTATAATCAGAATTATTCTCATATGTATTGATTACAATAAAAATGAATAATGAAGAAATATAGACTTTTTAATAAATAGAAAAATTAGCATAATATAAATCAATTGCGAGGAGCGCAGTATGAAAGCATTTATCTTAGTTGATGAGATTAATCAATTTCATTGGACGGTGCTAAAGTCTGTGATATTGATTTTAAGCATTTTGCCTTTAAGTCAAGGTTTATTATATCTATGGCTGTCTAGTGAAGGCAGCAGCCAAATCATGGTGGGTTTTTTTGCCTTAAGTTTAATGAGCGCATTATGTATTTTAAGTTTTTATTCAGCACTTAAAATGACAGTGATGACGCTAAAAGACACTTCAGCAACAGTCTTTGAACAAAGTGTGTTGCAACTATATAAATATCTACCAATGTTGGTATTTGCTGGTATTGTGATTTATATCAGTATGTTTTTGACTAAATGACTAAAAGCCACAGCATTTCAAGATGAATATGCTGTAGCTTTGTTAGCGTCGTGATTTAAAGGAGACATCTTTTTTGATCGGACGAAAAAACCAACCTAATAATAGTAATAAGACAGATAAAATTAATATTGGCCAATCACTGAGTTTATTATATAGGGTTTGACCTTGCATCGCAGGAAGTTCGCCACGAAGTACTAAGCGTTGATCCATAGGGGCACGTTTGACAATATGGCCTTGTTCATTGATAAAAGCTGTCACGCCTGTATTGGTCGCACGAATAAACCATCGACCATTTTCTTTTGCCCGCATTTGTACCATTTGTAAATGTTGTAATGGACCATTGGTCCCTGTAAACCAAGCATCATTCGATACAGTCACCATATAATCACTATGACGAGCATTACGTCGTGTTAAATTAGGATAGGCCACTTCATAACAGATCGCTGCTGCCAATGCATGTCCTTTAATATTTAAAGGATCTTGATGATCAGGACCACGGCTAAAACCACTTGCTGACGGATCATTTTGTAATGCAGGTAATACCCAGCTCAATAATCCTGAAAGTGGAATGTATTCACCAAAAGGCACTAAGCGTTGTTTTTTATATAATCCATCGGTGTGACTACCGACCGCCATAATACTATTAAAGTACATTAGTTTTTGTTGTTGTTGCGATTGTTTGACATCCCAAAATGGAATACCGGTAATCCATGCAGAATCATGTTGGGTCGCCTGTTGTTGCATGGTATTTAAAAAAGGCGCAATATCAGTTTGAAACATAGGAATAGAAGATTCTGGCCAAACAATTAAGTCTCGGCCCCATTCAGTTTGGCTGAGATTGGCATAAATTTCCAAAGTTTTTAATTGATATTCCGTTAACCATTTTAAGTCTTGAGGAATATTGCCTTGAATTAATGAAACGGAGAGCGGTTTTTCATTTTTAGGCTGAACAAATGTGAGAAAGGAACTTGCCCAAGCACCACATAAAACCAAGATCATCGGAATGATCCAAAAATATTTTCGACGTAAGATTTCAACAAGTGCTGCTGCGAGTAGTACTACAACAAATGAAACACCAAATACGCCAAAGAGAGGTGCATAACTGTCTAGGAGGCGCTCAGTAAACGCATAACCGACAAATAACCATGGAAATCCAGTAAATAACCATGTTTTTGCCCATTCAAATATAATCCATAATGGTGCAAAGGTGAGAGGCGTTTCTGGAAAGAAGCGTCGATATAGCCAACATTGAACGGCGGTAAATAAACCCATAACCGCTGCCATAATGGCAATCATCAGTACACTTAACCATGCACTGGTTTGTCCATATACATGGATTGATGTATAGAGCCAAAAAGCACCAACAAACCATAAGCCGATGCCATATAGCCAGCCAATAAAAAAGCCCTGTTTTGCCGTGCGTTTAATTAAGCTCGCATAGAGTAGGGCTGGCGATAAAATGGCAATCCACCATTGATGATAAGGTGCCAATGCAAAGCTAAAAATTCCACCGGCAATCAAGGCGGTGAGTAATGCAAAAATCAGCGGTACAGATTGTTTTGCGCCTGAAAATGGAGAGAGTTTACTTAGATAAGTTCTCATTGACGTACAGCTCGAATCAGATGAATAGTGCGTGCATCTGCTTCTAAAATCGTAAATTGCCAATTTTCAAGTTCAACAACTTGTCCTTTTAAGTCACTGACTAAGCCAATTTCTTGTAACAATAAGCCACCAACAGTCTCGACTTCATCATCAGAAAAGTGAGCATGTAAAACAGTATTAAAATGTTCAATCGGTGTCAGTGCTTGAACCAACCAACTATGGGTTGTTTTTACATCATTATCTGGAATGATATACTGTGCTTCTTCATTAACTTTGTCATGTTCATCTTCAATTTCACCGACAATTTCTTCTAAAATATCTTCTAATGTGACCAGTCCTGAGGTACTGCCATATTCATCAATAACGATCGCAATATGGGTTTGTGTATTTTTTAACATTCTTAACACTTGGTCAGAACGAGCACTTTCTGGTACAAACAAAGGATGGCGCATTAACGCACGAATATCCACCTTTACACTTGCTTCTGCAAGGAACGGAAGTAGGTCTTTGGCTAATAAAATACCGACCACATTATCAGGTTGGTCTGAAGAAAACACTGGAAAACGTGAATGCGCAGATTCAATGAGCACATGAAGAATATCCAGTAGCTCATCATCTTCTTGTAAACTAATCATCGCAGTTCGAGGGGTCATCACTTCACGAATTTTAGTCGCAGGAAGATCGAGAACACCTTCTAGCATGGTCACGGTATCGGGTTCTAAAAAACGACGTGAATCTTGTACTAATTTTAACAGTTCATCGCGAGTTTCTGGTGCAGTGCTTAGCCATTTACGTAAGCCACGCATACCCCACGACGGGCCTGATTCCTCGAGCATGATGATTCCTAAAAACTCTTAAAAGATAAAATTAGTTTAATAATACCGAAGAAAATAAAGTTGTCTATTATTAATCTAACTAAATATCAGCACGATTGACAAAAAAATATTTTAAGACTTTAAAAACATCATATTGGTAAATTTCTAACAGTATTGATTGACTGTAATAACATTAGCTTTAGGCTTATATCCAGATGAATTGGACAAATTCAATTCCGATTAATCTTGATGTGATCCAAGCAATCGCGTTGTTTATGTTAAGATAGAACGGTTTTATTGATAGAGCACCATGATGTCAGAATCTGCTGTTACCCCTACGATTCAACTGAATACCAGAGGCTTACGTTGCCCAGAGCCAGTAATGATGTTACATCAGGCAATTCGTAAATCTAAATCTGGTGATGTGGTTGAAGTATTTGCCACCGATAACTCAACTTCTTGGGATATTCCTAAATTTTGTATGCATTTAGGCCATGAGCTATTATTACAAGAAGAACTGCAAAATGCGCAGGGTGATAAAGAATTTCATTATTTAGTGAAAAAGGGATAGTAATTTTTTAGCTATAAACAATTTAATATGTACGCTAGCATTCGTACATATAATGGTCTGTAGTAATATGACACGATATGAATGTGAGTTCTCCCATCAGGTGTGATGCTATTCATATTGTGTTGATTTAACTTGAATTATGGTAAGGTCTTTTTCCTTATCATGCGGTGAATTGCATATGTTACATCTGATGTAATACATTTTTGATCATTAAAACATCATGTTTACAACAGATCGTGATGAGAATCTGAATTTATTGAATGATTATGGTGTTGTGGCGTTGAATTAAAAGTATTGCTGACGGAGATAATTTCTCTTTATGAAAACTGATGACATGCTGATCGTATGTTTTGTCATATCTAGTCATTCAGTCTTATATTACACTGTTTGGGTTTAAAATATTGTATCTGCTCGATAAATAACTGATTTATATTCAGCTAGAATTTTAGTTAAATACTCAAAAATAACCTATAAATTTCAATTGTATTTTTATTAGAAAAACGGATTTTAGTTGAGATATCAGACTGAAAAATCAACATCCATAGTATGATACTTCACATAATATTTATAAAATATTAACTGCATTAGCTTGGATAAGTGATATAACGTGAGCATTGTCTCTTAGATGCTTCGATCATCAGTGAGTTAGTTTGTAGAAGTATAGACTGATAGGTCATAGTTTTAATTAAAAAAAAATCAACAAAAGTGTAAAAAGCGCATAAAGTATTATGCAATAAGTTGCAAATAGATACACAATAAAAAGGATTCATTATGACGACGCATTATGCACATCTTTTAAAACCGTTAGATTTGGGATTTACCACGTTAAAAAATCGTGTCGTGATGGGTTCTATGCATACAGGGTTAGAAGACCGCTTTTTTAATTATCCTAAACTTGCTGCCTATTTTGCTGAACGTGCCAAGGGTGGGGTCGGTCTCATTATTACAGGCGGAATTTCACCCAATCGACAAGGATGGTTATTACCGGCTGGCGGAACAATGAACTGCTTGGCAGATGTGATTCCACATCGTTTGGTTACGCGTGCAGTGCATCGGCATCATGCAAAAATTTTATTGCAAATTTTGCATGCGGGACGTTATGGTTATCAGCCTTTTGTGGTTTCTGCCAGTCCAATTAAATCACCTATTTCGCCTTTTAAACCTAGACAACTTAGTGAAAAGCAGATTCTTGCAACTATTCAAGATTATGTGAAAACGGCTAAATTAGCGCAAAAAGCAGGTTATGATGGCGTTGAAATCATGGGGTCTGAAGGTTATTTGCTGAATCAATTTCTAAGTCGTCATGTTAATCAACGTCAAGATCGTTGGGGCGGTAGTATCGAAAATCGTATGCGGTTTGCGATAGAAATTGTCCAAGCGATACGTGCTGCAGTGGGGGAGGAATTTATTCTATGTTTTCGGTTGTCAGTTATTGATTTGGTGCAAGATGGCAATACGATGGCAGAAGTGATTTGTATTGCTCAAGCTTTGCAACAGGCGGGTATCCATTTAATTAATTCAGGTATTGGTTGGCATGAGGCACGTATTCCAACGATTGTAACTTCAGTACCACGTGCAGCATTTGTTGATTATACCGCAGCAGTTAAACGCCATGTGAGTATACCTGTGATTGCCTCCAATCGTATTAATATGCCAGATGTGGCTGAAGCTATTCTGGCTTCAGGTCAAGCAGATATGGTATCGATGGCGCGACCATTATTGGCAGATCCTTTTTGGGTTAATAAAGTAGCAACGCATCGAGTAGCGGAAATTAATACTTGTATTGCCTGTAACCAAGCATGTTTAGATCATACCTTTAAACATCAGCGAGCAACCTGCTTGGTGAATCCACGTGCTGCCTATGAAACAGAGTTGGTCTATGTTAAAACCAAGAAACCAAAGCGTATTGCTGTTGTAGGTGCTGGTGTCGCGGGACTTTCTGCGGCAACTGTAGCGGCACAACGAGGACATTCAGTGACTTTGTTTGAAGCGAATGGAGAAATTGGTGGACAATTTAACTTAGCAAAAATGATTCCCGGTAAAGAGGAATTTCACGAAACAATTCGTTATTTTAAAGTGCAAGTCGATAAAAGTAAGATCGAATTACGGCTAAATACTCGGGTAAACCGTCAACAGCTTGAACGTGAAGGTTTTGAAGAAATTATTGTTGCAACAGGAGTAATTCCAAGAAGTCTTAAAATAAAAGGTGCTCATTTACCTCAAGTATTGTCTTATGCACAGGTCATTGCTGGTGCAGAAGTGGGACAACGGGTTGCAGTGATTGGTGCTGGAGGAATTGGCTTTGATGTAGCAGAATTTTTGTTAAAACCGCCTAAGCAGCCACAGCCACAACCATTGACTGCTTGGAAGCAAGAGTGGGGTGTTGATTTAAATGCTGATTACACATCTGCTGGCGGTTTACAGCCAGCAGAAGTACAGCCAGCCCTACGACATATTTATTTACTACAACGAAAAACTTCGCCACTAGGTGCAGGTCTTGGTAAGACTTCGGGATGGGTACATCGAGCACAATTAAAGAAACATCATGTTCATATGCTGCGTGGTGTCGAATATCAAGCAATTACGGATGAAGGCCTGTGGATTAAAATGGCAGGACAGGATCAATTATTACGTGTTGATACGGTGGTGGTATGTGCGGGACAAGAATCAGTGAAGGATATTATGCCTGAACAAGATGAAATTACAGTAGCAAACTATCATATTATTGGCGGTGCAAAGCTTGCTGCTGAACTGGATGCAAAGCGCGCTATACGTGAAGGTGCCGAATTAGCAGCTAAATTATAAGTTTGTTACTGAATTTGGTGAAACAATATGCACTTGATGGATTACATGCGACTTTTTACTTGTCATTCATAAAAAAGAACCGTATGATTGCGGCCATGGAAGCGTGGCAGAGCGGTTTAATGCACCGGTCTTGAAAACCGACGAGGGTGTGAGTCCTCCGTGAGTTCGAATCTCACCGCTTCCGCCAAATTTTAAAAAGCCCTTGTATTTACAAGGGCTTTTTTTATTGATCCGTTATTCCCACTCGCTATAAGTTGATTTATGCGATAGGTCAATCATATAAACAACAGAGATGTTGGTTGTTGATAGTGCAGTGTTTGATTTAAGTGATCTTTTAAATACTATCTAACCCGAATCGCTCTTAAGCCAATGATTCTATAATGTGAATGATTGGCTTATTGGAACGGGCAAGTTGATATGCACATAACGATGTGTAAATTCCATTTAGAAATCCATAAATGCTACCTGCCTTACTCGTGACCAAATTGTATTTCCCTTTCAATAAGCTAAATAATGTTTCTATCTTGTTAGGTTGTCTTAAATGATATTCATCTGACGCAGTAAGCTGAATTTTCTGCATGTTTTGCCGATGATAGGTAATCAAATCAACACTTTTCTCTTTTAATCTGATTTTTAAATCTTGGCTGATGTAGCCACGATCCGCATAAATCTTCGCTTCCAAACCGTTAACCAATGGCTCAACCATTTTGATGTCAGCAACATGACCATTTGATAAAGCTGAACATGCTATTTCACCCAATTGATTCATGGCAATATGTAATTTATAGCCATAAAACCAACCCATCGAACTTTTACTACGAGTTGCGATTTTAGCTAGAGATTTATGGCGCTGAATCTGTTGATTTTTACAGACTGCTAGTGCTGTTGCATCAATCCATAAATATTGTTTATCTTGACCTTTCATCAGTGATAAATACAAAGCATGTAGGGCGAGTTGGTGCATATTGATCAGATGAATCATGCGTTGATAGTAAGCTAAGTACTTAAATAAATGACTTTTGTCTGCTTTTAACCATGTGAAAAAGGCTTTGACATTATTGAAATAAGAACACTTGTACCAAATGGCAATAAAGCAGATTTCTGAAATTGTGAGTTGAGCAGTTCTAATCCTTAAGGAATCACGATTTTTTTGAGAAACTGCCAATAAATTGCTTCAAATTTAAGAAAGAAATCATCAATTAGGCAAAATAATTCGCTACTATTGAACATCAGGACTAGAGCTTTAAGTTAGCTGTGGTAACTCAACTGATGGCTCTAGTCCTTTTATTTTTCAAGTCAATTTCTTATCCGCGATTCAGGTTAATTAACTGAAAATTTAAACTCTGAAAGCATTAATTTAAGTAATATTTAGGTTCATTATTTATTAGTTTGATTATTTATTTTTAATGATAAGTAAAGTAATTTAAATATTAATTACCAACTAAAATATATTTTTACTTGGGTGATATTTTTTATTTTAAATGCTAATTAATCATAGAAAATTATATAATTGTGTTTAGAGTCATATTATATTCTCTATTTTGATGAATAGGTTTGATTTGATTTAAATTATTTTGTTTTTTTATAAGTTGTTAAAAATACTAAATAAAATAAAAAATACATCGCTTATTTTTATATGATGCATTTATTTTTTTTATCAATTGACTTGAGTTTTTTTTAAAAGATCAATTAGAATATGTGCATTCTAAGAATGTATGATTTTTTTCTTAGAGCATTATAACGATAATAATTTAAAATTTATTTATATTTAGAGATAGTGAAAATGTTAACAACAAAATTAAAATATGGGATCTTACTTTCTAGTGTTATTTCTACTTCAGTATTTGCCACTGAACAACATAATATCTCCTTAGGTTATGCTGTCGCACCGCAGGTCGTATTAAATGATTTTCATAGAAAAGAGATTAAAAATGAGACTAAGTTGAATAAATTAAATGGGATTAATTTACAGTATCGTTATGAAACTGAATCTCCTTGGGGGGCAGTGGTATCTTCTACGTATTTAAAGGGCAAAGAAAAAAATGCTAAAATAAGTAGTACAGTACAAGGTAATGTAGCAACGAAACAGTTTTCATTACTTGCTGGCCCATCTTATCGCTTTAATAAGTATATTAGTACTTATGCTTTAGCTGGGGTTGCTAATCCAAAAGTTTCATATAATTATTATGATTCAAGTCATAACACTTCTGGAAAAACAGATATAAGTAAAAAAGCTTTTGCTTATGGTGTTGGGGTGGCGATTAATCCAATTTCGAATATGTCGGTGCATGTTGGTTATGAAGGAAATAAATATATTAAAGGCTTTAATGTTGGTGTAGGTTATCGATTTTAATTGATGATGAATTAAAAAAACGATAAGTATGGATTTATTTTTATTCTTATCAATAAAATATTAATCCGTGCTTATGGTTAAATGAATCAAAGGAGATTATTTTTTAGTGTCTTAGAGTTTTATTACTATTATTAAATAACCCGAATCCATCTTAAGCCAATGATTCCATAATGTGAATGATTGGCTTATTTGAATGGGTAAGTTGATATGCACATAACGATGTGTAAATCCCACTTAGAAATCCATAAATGCTACGTGCCTTACTTGTAACCAAATTGTATTTCCCTTTTAATAAGCTGAATAACGTTTCTATCTTGTTAGGTTGTCTTAAGTGATATTCATCTGATGCAGTAAGCTGAATGGTCTGCATGTTTTGCCGATGATAGGTAATCAAACCAACATTTTTCTCTTTTAATCTGATTTTTAAATCTTGGCTGATGTAGCCACGATCCGCATAAATTTTCGCTTCCAAACCGTTAACCAATGGCTCAACCACCTTTATGTCAGCAACATGTCCATTCGATAAAGCAGAACAGGCAATTTCACCCAATTGATTCATCACAATATGTAATTTACAGCCATAAAACCAGCACATTGAACTTTTACCACGAGTTGCGATTTTAGCTAGAGATTTATGGCGCTGAATCCGTTGATTTTTACAGACTGTTAGTGCTGTTGCATCAATCCATAAATATTGTTTATCTTGACCTTTCATCAGTGATACATACAAAGCATGTAGGGCGATTTGGTGCAAATTCTGAGTTTATGTACAAGTTGCGGTGCTGTGCATGATTTATAAGTGTTCAAACGTAACTTGCATCAGATTCCTGTAGGTGGCTTTATTCTCGCAGATAAGGGCTATCAAGGACTTTATGCCGTGTATCCAAATAGTCTATTGCCATTAAAAGCAAAAAAGCATTTTACATTAGATCCTGAGCTGAAGATTGATAACCAAGAAATAAACCAGAGGAGAATCAGCATTGAGCATATATTTGATCGTTTGAAAACTTTTAAAATTCTTGCTGAGCGATATCGTAACCGAGGAAAAAGACTGGGTTTAAGATTTAATTTAATTGCTGGAATTTATAATATGGAACTGAGCAGAAAATGACTTATGAAAGAATTCTAATATTTAAAACTAATCGTAAAATTACATTTATTTTATGCTACTAAAGAAAAAACATTATTTGTGATTTAGGTTGAATTATAGGCTGTATTGGCAGTCACCTGTACCGATCTTAAGATATGGGCATTAATCGCTATTGCCTTTTGCTGGTCTCATCTGATAAAAAACGCTTTAATGTAAAACTTTGGATATCATCGCAAAGGATATGTGTATGATAAGTAAAACGCATAATACAACTCATTTTTTTGATCTAGTGGCTTTAATGGGACATCAAAATTTTGATTCGTCTTTACTGATGTATTTAGAACAGTGGATTCATGCCAAGCATTTTTCTATTTTACGTATTAAAAATGAGATCCCTACACTTTTATTATGTGGTTCTTATAATGATCATCATCGTGTGCCTTTACGTTGTGGTCAATCTTATATTAAACATTATCATGCTTATGATGAACTCTATCAGCAGTTATTAAGTCAACACTTAGCAGAGCAGCAAACAGTGACTGGACAAGTCTGTGCAAATGATATTTTATATTCAGCATATCGACGCGAAATTTATGAGAAAAATCATTTAATTCAACGCCTATGTGGTTTTTATCGTGATGCAGAAAATCATCCAGTTTTATTTAATTTATATCGCCATAAGGAACAAGGTTTTTATTCAGACCATGAAATAATTAATTTTCAACAAATGATTCCAGCATTGGCAAAGTTGATACAAGGTCATTTAGCGCTCGCAGCTCAATGTGACGTTAAGCTTAAGTTATTGGATAAACAACCAAACTTGGCACCTCAAGAACTCGAGGTATGTCGTTATATTTTAAAAGGGATGAGCTATACCGGCATTGCTGCACAAATGGGTTTAAAAGAATCAACCGTTAAAACATATCGTAATCGGGCATTTGAAAAGCTGGGTATTCATTTTAAAAATCAGCTTTTTTCAATGTTTCTATTACATTAATAGTCGCAGTTCTTTTTAAATCCTAACCCTCAACTTTAGTTAGATTTGTCCTCTTTTAAGAGGACAGACCACAATCACAATTGTATATATATTTTTCCTACTCCTTCGGGAATATATACAATGGAGTGATATGCTATGGAAAGTTTATCTATAGAGTTGGTGGTTACTGATATTCAAGCAGAAGCAAAAGATATTATTCTGCTTGAGTTGCAACACCCACAGCGCCAGTCTTTACCTGCTTTTACAGCAGGTTCACATATTGAAGTCTATTTAGTTAACGGCTTAATTCGACATTATTCATTACTTAATTCTCCAACTGAAACACATCGCTATGTCATTGCTGTGGCATTAGCCCCTCAAGGACGAGGAGGATCACAAAGTATTCATCATGATTTAAGTGTAGGTGATCTGGTTCATGTCAGTCATCCACGTAATCATTTTCGTTTGCATGATGCAGATCAGTATTGTTTTATTGCAGGTGGCATTGGTATTACTCCTATTCTTTCGATGATACAGCACTGTATAACATATCAAAAAAAATGGCGTCTTTTTTATACAGTACGCCATAAACAGCGTGCTGCATTTTATGAGCAATTACAGCAATGGCAAAATGCCAATATTCATTTTCATTTTAACGATGAGCATCATGGTCAGCATTTAGAGATTACAAATATTGTTGATTCATTATCGGCCACAGAACAAATCTATTGTTGTGGTCCAACTGCATTGATGCAGTCGGTTCAAGATGCAAGCGCTCACTTATCTAGTCATCGCGTTCATTTTGAATGGTTTAATCCAGTTGTTTCGCTCACAACTGATCATGATATACAGCAAGAAAGTTTTACAGTTCAGTTAAAAAATTCAGGCCAAAATATTCAGGTTTTAGCTGACCAATCTATTTTAGAAGCTCTAGAGCAGCATGGCTTTGAGCTGCCATTTTCATGTCGTGCAGGTATTTGTCGAACCTGTGAAACCACAGTCTGTTCAGGTATTCCTGAACATCGTGACATGATTTTAACTGAAGAAGAAAAAGCTGCAAATACATCGATGTTAATTTGTGTTTCACGTGCGAAGAGTGCCGTAATCGAATTAAATCTGTAAGCAATATTTAAGTTAAGCAAAATGAATAATGAATATGGACGTAAGAAAAAATGACCATTCCAAATAAAAATATTATAGAAACATGCCGTAAAGCCAGCCGTGCAATGGCAAATAAAGATACACCCTTGATTTTAAATGAATGGTATGTCGCTGCTTTTAGTCAAGATATCGGTCGTCATTTGCTGGCACGAAAAATTTTAAATAAACGTGTGGTGATGTATCGAACCTTGGAGGGTTTGGCTGTTGCCCTTGAAGATCGCTGTGCGCATCGCTCATTTCCATTATCAAAAAGTCATTTGGATGGCAATGATATTATTTGTGGTTATCATGGCTTTAAATATAATCAAGCTGGTGACTTGATCAATATTCCTTCACAAAAACAATGTCCGCATGGGATTGGAATTCAACATTATAAATTGGTGGAAAAGGGGCCTTTACTGTGGATTTGGTTGGGAGATCAAAGTTTAGCGGATGAATCAAAAATTCCATCCTTAGCGTGGTTGGATCATCCTGAATGGGCATGTACTTCAGGTTATTTTTTCCATCCGGGTAATTATGTGAGTATGCATGAAAATTTAATGGATTTGACACATTTAACTTTTTTACACGCACAAACCATAGGAACACCTGATTATGCCAGTGCACCTTATAAAACAGAGTTAAAAGAAGGGCACTATAAATTAATTCGTGAAGTCGTTCCGACGACACTTTCTAAAGTATGGGGAGAAACAACAGGGCTGGCAAATACACACACTGCAGCACGTATTGCAACCTCAGAATTTTTATCTCCAGCTTTACATCAGGTCAGTGTTGCATTTTATGACGCTGCATTAGATCAGAAACAACGTACCACTTATAAAATTCATACTGCACATATTCTGACACCAGAAACTCAAAATACCATGCATTATTTTATTGTCCATGGACGAGATTTTGCTTTAGAAGATCAAGCAATTGAAGACTTTATGCATGAACAGTTATTTGCCGCTTTTCAAGAGGATGTTGAAGGTTTAGGTGCTTTAGAGGCAGTATTAGATGACCAAGATCAACACCATTTTGAGATTTCAGTTGCCAGTGACTCACCCGCAGTTGCCACGCGTATTTACTTAAAAAAACGTGCAGAACAAGAGCAGTATTCAACGTCATAAGATGAATAGATTGCTGATATGTTGAATTGTCGCCTAAGCTTAAATAGGTGTCAGTGGAAGATGCCTAGGATTTCTATTAAATCATAGGCATCATTGATTGGATCAATATACCGCAATATCAATAATCCATAGGATGGATATCCATTATTTAGTTAATATATTAATTAATAAGTAGTAAAATGATTGGATGATAGGGAGATAACGATGGAATTAACTTCTATAACAGTGTCAGCTAAGGATCGCATGACCAAGGAAGAGCGTAAAGTTGCTTATGCGACGATTGTTGGAACAACCGTTGAATGGTATGACTTTTTTATCTATGCCGCAGCAGCAGGTTTAATTTTTAAAGATTTATTTTTTGCACCAGCGGGTAATACTTTAGGTACTTTATTGGCTTTTGCAACAGTAGGTATTAGTTTTTTATTTCGACCATTTGGTGCTTTTCTAGCAGGATATCTAGGAGATAAATTTGGTCGTCGTATTGTACTGGTCTCAACCTTGATATTAATGGGCTTTGCGACCACCATGATTGGCTTATTACCAACCTATGAAACTATTGGGGTTTTTGCTCCTATTTTATTGTTAACATTAAGAATTTTACAAGGAGTTGCTGCCGGAGGAGAGTGGGGTGGCGCTGTCTTAATGGCTGTTGAACATGCACCTGCCCATAAACGAGGACGATTTGGTGCATTCCCACAAATTGGTGTGCCACTGGGGTTGATTTTGGCTTCTGGGATGTTTGCTTTAATGACGGGTATTATTGCGCCAGGAGATGCTTTTGTGGAGTGGGGTTGGCGTATTCCATTTTTATTTAGTGTTGTTTTACTTTTTATTGGCCATTGGATTCGCCGTACAGTAGAAGAAAGTCCTGTATTTGAAGAAATTAAACAACGAAAAAGTGCATCTCAAACGCCGATCAGAGATTTATTTAAACATCATAGTATGGTGGTTTTATTGGCCGCGCTGGTTTTTGCCGGCAATAGCGCATGTGGTTATATGACTACGGGCGGATTTATTCAAAATTATGCTACAAATCCTGCAGGGCCCTTAGCAATGGAGCGAACACCAGTCTTGATTGCAGTCACATTGGCATCGTTATGTTGGTTAATTACCACTTATATTTCAGGTGTATTATCAGATAGAATTGGACGTAAAAAAACCTATATAGCTGGATGGATCATTCAACTCTGTGGTGTATTTGCACTATTTCCATTGGTTAATACCGGAAATTTACCATTATTTATGTTGGGGTTATGTTTTTTAGCTAGCGGTATTGGCCTAACTTATGGTGTGCAATCATCCTATTATGCTGAACTATTTCCCGCATCTATTCGTTTCTCTGGTATTTCTATTTCTTATGCACTGGGTGCAATTTTAGGTGGTGCTTTTGCCCCGATGATTGGTACATGGCTTGTCAGTATGACAGGATCAACACAAGCGGTAACGTACTATTTAGCATTGATGACCTTGATTGCATTATGTTCCACTTTATCCATGCGTGATCGTACAGGTATTCCTCTGGGGCCAGATCATGAAGCAGAGCAAAATAAATCACCGCTGTTATGGCGTCAATAAAATGACTTTATTGTGGAAAAAGTAACTCAAAACAAATACCTTGTTCACTATTGTAGGCATGAACGCTTCCACCATGCAGTGTCATGATGGAGGCAACAATTGATAGGCCCAAACCACCAGTATGTTGTTGAGATGAACGACTGGCATTACATTGATAGAAACGATCGAATAGATGTGCAAGATGTTCGTGAGCAATTGTAACGCCATGGGTGATGACACTAAGACTGATCATATTTTGTTGGTTGACGGATTTGGTATGTCCAGCAATGGTAATAATGCGTTGATTACCGCCATGAATTAATGCATTTGAAATGAGATTATAGAGTGCTTGTTGTATTAATGTTGAGTCGATATAGAGTGATAAGGATTCAAGCTGTATATCAAAATGGCAATTTTGCTCCTCTAATTGATACTCAAAAATGCTACAAATATCGTCAATCAGTTTATTTATATCGATAGATTGTCGCTGAATAAGGACGTTATTTCGATCCGCACGCGCTAAAAATAACATGCTATCAATCATTCTTTTTAAACGTTGATAATCTTCTAGATTTGAGATAAAAAGTTCTTGATATTGTGCTGAAGTGCGTTCACTCGTTAATAGAATTTCAGTTTGGCCAATTAAATTATTCAATGGTGTTCGAAATTCATGTGCAATATCTTCAGAAAACCGGTTGAGTTGATTATAACCAGCTTCAATACGATCTAGCATATGGTTAATATCGATAGCCAGCTGTTCAATTTCTTGTGGTGGGTGTTTTAGATTTAAACGTTGCTGCAATTGTTGAATATTAATGGCATGTGTTTGTTGACGCAGTTGTCGCAGAGACTTTAAACCGATATGACTAACCAATGCACATAAGATGAGAATAGCAATAATTCCGCCTAAAACATAACCAAACAATGCTTGCTGAAACGGTGCAAGTATCGCCATACGTTCAGATCCATATTTACCAGCAACCAGTAGATATGGTTGATGGTTCATTTGAATCGTTTTCCATGCAATACGTGTGGTATATGGCGTTGAAGCTAAATCCTTAAATTGGATTTTAGCTTGATGGCTGAGCTGAGGAATCGGGATATGTAGCGGGTTAATATTAATAAGAACATTATTTTGGTGAATTAAAAGTAATAAATTATCGAGATTACCCAGCATATTTTGATACAGTTTGGGACGGGCAATAATTTGTTCAACATTATGACTGTCTTGTAGTAAAACCTCTAAACGTTCGATTCGTTCGATTAGCGCACGGTCCTGTTGATGGCGTAAAATCTGAGTCATCCCTAAATAACTCATTCCAGCCACTGCACATAAAACCAGTGCACTACAGCACGTAATGAACAGGGTTAGGCGTAGTTCTAAAGAGCGAAAGATTTTTAGACTCATGGATGAACCGAAACTTTATAACCTAGACCACGAATGGTATGAATTAATTTTAACGCATGTCCCTCATCAATTTTACTGCGCAAGCGACGAACGGCAACATCAATAAAATTGGTATCTGTATCAAAATTAATATGCCAAACCTCAGATGCAATTTGTTGCCGCGTAACGATTTCATTTTGATGTCGTAATAAGAAATGTAATAAAGCGAATTCTTTTTTACTCAGATCAATCACTTGGTAATCTCTTATTACTTTATGCTGCGTTAAGTCCATGTGTAAGTCTCCAATATGGAGTTGATTCTCTTGCAAGTACTGTTGACGTCGTAATAAACTTTTAATACGTGCCAATAATTCAATATAAGAAAAAGGTTTGGCCAGATAGTCATCGGCTCCTAATTCAAGGCCCTGAACACGATCAGAAATCTGATCTTTCGCTGTAAGAAAAATGACTGGAACTTTAGAAAATTGGCGTAATATTTTGAGTACACTCCAGCCATCTAAATCAGGCAGCATCACATCTAAAATGACTAAATCATATGAATGAGTTTTAAGCCTTTCTAAACCTTCTTGGCCTGAGTGGACATAATCGGCTGTATATCCAGATTCACTTAATCCTTTAGCAAGGTAGCTAGCAATTTTAACTTCATCTTCAATAATCAGAATACACATTTTATTTAGACTCATGATGAAAATGACAATCTTGTAATGCAATTGTCATGTTAAGGCCCATTTGATTTGGATACAATTTTTATAAGTCAGCTTGAGACGAGAATGATGAATACATTGAAATGGTTTGTTTTCGCAGCAACATTGCTGAGCAGTCATACTTTTGCACAATCAATACAATTGAAGCAAGTCTATGCTTTAGATACTAAGACGGCACAGCTATTGATGCAAGCTGCACAGCAGCAGTGTCAAAAGATAAATCAAAATATTGCAGTTGTTGTCGTTGATCAAGGCGGTAATCCATTGGTCGCACAGCGACATGAATCTGTAGGTCCACATAATTTAGCAGCTGCGGAAAAAAAAGCCTACAGTGCATTGTCAACTAAAACACCAACATTGATTTTAAGTCAAAATGCCCATGAAAATAGTGATGCAAAAAACTTGACCACAGTATCAAGTTTACTTTTATTGGGTGGTGGTGCACCTATTTTTTATCAGAAGCAACTGGTAGGTGCTATTGGTGTAGCGGGTGCGGGTGGTGCGAAAAATGATCATCTTTGTGCTGTGTCTGCAATTGAAGCTGTTGTTAAATAAATGAGGATATAACCATGTTAAAAAAGTTTTTACCACTGTCTACACTATTGATGACGTCGATGTTATTTGCACAAGATAATCCCTTGAGTGTGCATGTTTTAAATTTGGAGAATGGGCTACCTTCTGCCAATGTTGAAGTGGTATTAGAACAGCAGACAACAAAAGGGTGGGTGAAATTAAATCAGAAAATGACAGGTGAAAATGGTCGTATTACGGCCCTTTATCCGGAAAATAAAGCGTTAGCACAAGGCATTTATAAAGTGACATTTAAAACGGAAGATTGGTTTCGAAAACATAATCAAACGACATTTTTCCCAGAAGTCCCTGTTATTTTTAAAATAGATGGTGAAGTCAAACATTATCATATCCCGCTATTGTTAAGCCCATATGGTTATTCAACTTATCGCGGTAACTAAGCAAAATCCAGCACAATCGCTTTAATGGTCTGGCTTCCTATACGATAATTAGATCGCTATCTATAGGTTGCCAGAAACTAATCATTTTATGGATTGTTGCAATTCAATGAGTGATATTCATTATCTAAAGATGATAGTCAATACTGATGTGTGATACTGGTACAGAATGTTCGAGATTAATCCAATGGGTTATACCATCGTGATCAACGGCGAATAGACCACGGTAGCAATATTCTAATAAATAAATATTTTCTAATTTTAAACCCATTGCTGTGATTTGTTCTACTAGCCATACTTGATCTTGTTGAATTTGTTCTAATGCAATCTTTTTGATACAACCGTTACTGACTAAGATTTTAGATGGAACTTGTTGTTGATCTAGCGTTACCGTTAATTGTCCATTAGGTTCTATTTGCGCATAGGCAACTTGTTGGAATGAGGTAATACCTTGGGCATGAATTAATGAACTGATATTCAGAATATCAATTTTATTTTTATTTTTTTTAATATTTTCAATAATAAACCGACCATTTTCAATAATTGGAATAGGATCACCTACTGTAATTTGTTGAACAATATCAAATTTTTTAGTGATATAATTGAAAAGTGAAATTAAAAATACGCCTAGCAATAGCACTATAATATATTGTAATAAAGTAATATTATCATTATAAATAATACCGCCAATGATGCCGCCTAAAATAAAATTACCAATAAAATCGATCGGCGTTAATTGTGATAACTGTGTTTTTCCGGAATAATTTAAATGAGCAATGACGATTAAAAAGCCAATAATTAATTTAAATAATAAAAATGCATAAAACATGATCTGGACTCTTTCATACTAAATAATGGAATACTAAGGATGATGAACGTTTGATATGGTCATATTGGGTATTTGACTGAACAATAAATGATGTTGAATAGCTAATCGTTATCGTAATTTTTTTCATGCTCGCAGTGTTATAAGTACAATATTTGGATCGATAATCAGATTTTTTTCATCTTTTTCTTAACGATTGAGCTTGATGATTGGATGTGATATTAAAATATAGCTGATTATGGATATAGACTTATATTGAATCATTTTTAATTTAAATTATTTATTTGATTTTTATAATATATGTTGCTCAAGCGTAAAGTTGTTTATAGTATTTTGTCTTAAATTAAGACTAAAGATATTTCATCATTTTGTTTTGAAACTATTGTTGTATTTTCAATGACATCAAACATCAAACATCATCGTCAGTCATGTGATCAGTATGAGATTGCTGAGCGAGCACGAAGTGATTGTTCTGAGTTCACACTAAAATGACAGCATCACGTATACGATAGGTAATATTGGTCATCATCAGATGTCATTTTAGTGATTACAAACAGTATTAGGCCTGTTTTTGTCAAACAATGCCTTTAGATATAATAACTGGTCTTGGTCATTAATTTGGAAATCATACTCATCGTCATACGGACTGGAGTAGGTAGATCCACTCCACCTGCCTCAAGTGCAGTATCACGATGGTGTAATTCATCTTGATTCATTTGCTGAAGAATTTTTAAAGAGCGCTGGTCTTGGGCTGGTAATTGCTGAATATGGTGTTGTAAATGCAAACTCACTTGACGTTCTGTTTCTGCAACAAAACCTAAGCTATATTTATCACCTGCAATCCCTGCGATTGCACCCATAGTGAAAGAAAGTGAATACCAGACCGGATTGAGTAAACTGGGTACACTATCAAGTTCTTGTAAGCGATCTTCACACCAAGCAAGGTGGTCTTGCTCTTCAATCGCAGCTTGCTCCATTTCACGGCGAACATTGGGCAGTTTAGCGGTCAGTGCTTGACCATGATATAGTGCTTGAGCACAGACCTCACCGCTATGATTGACACGCATAAGACCTGCAACATGCCGAGCATCACTTACTGACAATTGTGCATGTTCAGATTCTCCGGGATTCTCACGCTGAGCAGAAGTCGCTCCAGGCACTAAGCTACGTAAAGCCTGATCAAAAGAGTGAATGAGCTTGTCTAGACCTGTATATTGACGCATGAAATTAATCCTCGAGTGAGAGATGAGCTGTTTTGAGCATTGGTTTAATTTTGATGAGCAACCAGCATGAAAATATGGCACTGAGAACAGCAGTGATGCAAAACAGTATTTTCATCTCTATGTCTAAAATACTTAAAATTAAAATGGAGAATACAGCAGAACTTACCATAAAAATTGCATTTAAGATATTGTTGGCAGCAACGACCCGAGCACGATGTGATCGTGGTGAATATGCTTGCATCATGGCATAGAGCGGTACAATATAAAAACCACCGCTAATACCGAGTAACGCGATGGCAAACATTAAATGATAGTAAGCCGCACCCTGTTGAAATATTTCATTTAGATTAAGTATTTCTCCTTGATGAGGTGGAATAAAATGTAAGCTGAGTGCCAAATAAAATGCAAATAATGTTAAGCCAATTGCACCAATCGGGACCATTTTAATGCTGATTGTAGCACCACCAAGTTTTCGACATAACAAAGAACCAATACCGATACCCACCGAAAAAATGGTTAATAATAAAATGACGACATTTTCATTAGCATGTAAGTTTTCTTGTGTCATTTGAGGAATTTGAGTTAAGTACGTCGCACCATAAAACCAGTACCAAGAATTGCCCAGTAAAATGGTAAATACCAAAGGTAGGCGTTTAGAATATTGTAAGGTTTGGACGCTGGTACGCCAAAAGTTCCAATCGACTTTTAAATCGGGTGCGGTAATCGGTTGCTTGAGGATAAAGCGACTACACACATAACCGATCAGTGCAATCATTAAAACGGTAACACTTACCCAAATGAGATGACCCCCAGCACTAGAAATGACGCTTCCTCCTAGAATCATTCCCATTAAAATCGCCATTGAGGTACCCGATTGAAATAAGGCATTGCCTGATACCAGTTCATTCGGTTTTAGGATTTCAGGTAATATGGCATATTTAATTGGTCCAAAAAATGTAGAGTGGGTACCCATTAAAAATAATGCCAGCAATAATAACCATAAATGCCCAAATATAAAGCCAGCAGCACCAATCAGCATAATCAAAATTTCGAGTAGTTTAATGATACGAATTAGGTGTGAACGTTCATATTTATCTGCTATCTGACCAGCAGTAGCAGAAAATATAAAGTAAGGTAAAATAAACAGTAACGCAGCAAAATTATTGAGTGTACTGATACTCAAAGATTGTTGCTGAATTAAGCCATAAGTAATGACCAATAGTAAAGCTTGCTTAAATACATTATCGTTTAAGGCACCAAAAAACTGGGTGAGAAACATCGGTAAAAAGCGCCGTGTACTTAGCAAATGTTGGTTTTTTTCCATGGCTTTGATACTTCATTTAAAATTATTAAGAATTGTGACGAAGGAATATAATAATACATAAAATCATGTATGATATTTAATGTGTTTTCATGAATAAAAATTTATTGATATTTGATATCTATCATAAAATAATGTAAAGCATTTAAAAGGGGTTTTATTTTAGAGTGAAATTTCTGCTAAATAAGTCATTATCATGGTGTTATTTTAACGTATATAAATATTGAACAATTTTTGTCGTGATGCATATTTACTCATTCATCATCAATATTAAGCTAGTATAGAGTCTGTATGTTTGCACAGCTAACGTTTAAAAAATCGGTATTGTATATGAGTGTGAATGCCATTACGCAATGGAAACACACTAAATATTTGTGCGTGAGTGTTTTGTTAAGTGTAGTCAGCTGTCAAAGTTTTGCTGCATCATCAACAAATCAAACCGCGAATTTTATCGCAGCCCAAGATATTGAGAAAAAAAATACTGAGCAAACGCAAACCATCAATCAAGCTGAATTACAGGCACCAATCCCATCGCAAGTCAGCGCTGATGCTACTGCTACAGCAGAGCGAGCAACGCTGAAACCAAGCATCGATTTGAATCAAAATGCTATACCCGATAGCATGCAAATGTTGCAACAGCAGATGAATCAACAGAATTCATTGGATGACTTTCAAAATATTGAATTTGAACAGTTAGGTGATTTACCTACATTTAACATCAATGAAAGTATGGCCAATGAAATTTATGCGGTTGCTGATGAGGCAAAAAAAGAGGCATTACAGTATCGAGAATCGCAGAAAAACCGTGTGGAGTTAAGTGCTGAAACTCGTCAGGAATTTGCACAAATTGATATTGCACCAGTCAATGTTGATCATTTGATGTCAGAAATTCAATCTGAGAGCAATATTGTGATGCAGGAAGAAACAGCATCTGCAACAGAAATCAAAGGTTTTGGTGTCGAGCCAGACACAGAAGAAACGAAAAAACCTAATTTTTTTCAACGTGTTGTTAATCTGGTCCGTCCAGAAAAGAATACAGCTCAAGTAGAGCGAATAGCGTTGAATATAGTGATGATGAATGATAGCGCTACCACTAAAAAACAAAGTAAAGCCCTAGAAATTTTAGAAGATAATATTGAAGCCAAGTTATCTAATTATACAGTAGAAGCGTTTGAGGATTATGCAGCGGCCGTACCACAATTACGTTCATTGGCCAATCAAGCTGCTCAGGCTGTTGGATATTATAACGCTACGTTTAGATTTGAACGTGAAAGTCAACGTAAATTAAAAGTGTTTGTTGAACCGGGTCAACCTGTGATTGTTGAAAAACAGGATATTACCTTTACAGGTGCAGGAGCAGATTTACCACAGTTCCAAGTAATTGCCTTATTACCCGATTTACAAGTAGGTGAGGTGCTCAATCAAGGTTTATATACACAAACTAAACAGCGTATTGTTGATGCGGCTTCAAATTTTGGTTTCTTTGATTCGTACTGGCGTCTACATGACATTAAGGTTTTACAGCCACAAGATACTGCCGATATTAATTTAAAATTTGAAACTGGAAATCGTTATAAGCTGGGTAATGTCGAATTTGTGATGAGTGATCCCAATAAACCATTTCCTTTAGATCCCGATGTTTTACAAGCGATGGTGCCTTGGCAAGATGATCAGCCTTATGCATTATGGCGTGTAAATGAGTTTATGACGAATTTAACCAACTCACGTTATTTTAATTATACTTTTGTCGATTCAATTCTACCTGATCCGGTCACAGTACCTTTAGAGTTAGCACCAGATTTACAGGCGCTGATTGATGAACAAGGGGATGAGGCTGAATTACGTGCGCAGTTAAATCCACAGCCTAAAGCACAATCATCGAAAGAAGTGACTCAAAATGTAGTCAATGAAGCGCAGTTTGCAGGAACGACAAATGACGAGCAAAATGAACTAACAGCACGATCATTGACACATATTGCAGAAGATCATGTTGAAACAGATGAGTTAAAACAAAAAGTTCGAGATCAACAAAAAATTCCTGTTATTGCGACATTAAACGCAGATAAACTCAATAATGTCGAACTGGGTCTGGGTTATGGATCAGATACAGGCGTACGGTTAAGAAGTCAGTATCGTCGTGCCATTGTTAACCGTAGAGGGCATAGTTTTGATGCCAATATGGAAGTTTCACAAATTCGTCAAGCTATCGACGGCCGCTATCATATTCCCTATAAAAATCCAATTAATGACTATATTTCGCTGGTAGGGGGCTATGAGCGAGAAGAGCGTAAAGATGTTACCAATACAGCGAATCTTCAGGTAGAAGCTGCGGTGATTGGTGCTGATCGTGTCATTAAAAATCCACGTGGTGGATGGCAACATATTTTTAGTACACGTTATCGTTTAGATCGTTTAAAACTGGATGGTAGCAATCGATCTGATTTTGAAAATGATCAAATTCCAACCTGGTTTTTAGCGAATGGTTCGAGTACACAACAAGAGTCATTCTTGGTAGGTTATGAAATTTATCGTGTGGATACCAATAAACGAGTTAATCCTACACAAGGTTTTAGCCAGTCTTATAAAGTTGAAGCCGGTGGTCAAAAGCTGCTGAATGAAACCAATTTAGCGATTGCCAATATCAATTGGAAGTTTATATTTTCCTATGGCGAAAATAGTAACAATCAATTTATTGGTCGTGCAAATTTGGGTTATATTTTTGCAGAAGATTTTGAAAAAGTACCTTATAATTTGCGCTATTTTGCGGGTGGAGACCAAAGTATTCGAGGTTTTGATTATAAATCGCTCTCACCAACAGAAAATGGTTTTAAAGTGGGGGGGCAAGCATTGGCTGTGGGGTCATTAGAATATAATTACCAGTTTATAGAAGGATGGCGTGCTGCAGTTTTTAGTGATTTTGGTAATGCCTATGATAAAAACTTTAGTGATCCAACCGAGTATAGTGTCGGTGTCGGTTTACGTTGGGCCTCACCAATAGGTCCTGTACGTATCGATGTTGCATCTGGAATCTCATCAGAAGATCATCCTATTCGTTTACATATCATTATTGGTCCACAATTATAATTTACAGGTTTAAATAATAACTATGGCTGAAGTTCAACAGCAGTTAGAAACTCCAACACCGCCTCAACCTAAACGTAAAATACTAAAAAGTATTTTATATGTCTTATTGTTTGTGCTGGTTTTTGTAATTGCTGCTTTAGCCTTAATGGTGTCTACCGATCGAGGAAGTAAATTTCTGTTAGATCGCGTGCTGGAAAATCAAAAAACCATTCATTATGAATATGAGGGTGGAAATTTACTTCGAGGGGTAATCTTAAAAAATATATTGGTTACCTTAAAAAGCGTCGATGTTAAAATTGATCGAGCAGATGTCGCACTCGGCTGGCGTGCTATTTTACAAAAAGAAATTCACCTCTATCGGGCAGATGTTGAAAATTTAAAAGTCATCATGAAAGGGCCGCCAAGTCAGGAGCCATTTAAATTTGATGATATTCGGCTGCCTTTTACTTTGCGCTTAGATCAGGCAAATCTAAATCATTTACTGATTCAAACGGCAACTGATGTAAAAGTTGATTTTTATAGCCTGCATTTAGAAGATGCTTTATGGCAGGACACGCGTTTAAGTTTTAAAAATACCTATATGGATATGGGCTATCTCAATGTGAGAAATGCACGTGGCTTTATGGACTTTACTCACCAAGGACGATATCCACTTTTTGTACGTGCAGATCTGAATATTCCCGCCTTAAATGACAGTTTAAATATACATGATATTACGGTGATGGCTAAAGGCTCTTTAGATACTGTACGAGCAGGTTTTGCGACACAAACACCTGATATGCTGACAGGATGGGGGGTTTTACATCCGCTTCGTGATGCCGTTCCAATGAAAGGTGCAGTGAAATTAAAACAGTATCATTTACCTTTTTTAACAGAACAGAAATTATTAGTAAAGCAAGGTAAAGTTGATTTTTCTGGCAATATTCATCGTTTAACTTTTGCATTAAATAGTGATTTAAGTGGTCAAGATATCCCATCAGGCCAATATCAGGCCGTGATGAGTACAGACTTGGTCAACCAATTGAATATTCATCAATTTAATGGTCAATTGATGCAAGGTACAGTGAAGTTGGCAGGTCAGGTAAATTGGCAGAAATACGTAAACTGGAACGTGAAAGGACATTTAGATCGTTTGAATTTAAATGATAAAATTATTCCAGCTGCTATAAAAGATTTTCTTCCACCTGATCTAAATGCCAATATTGCATCTACAGGAAATTTGCAAAAAGGCATACAACTCAAAGCATCGATTGATTTTGATCAATATGAACAGTGGGATATTGATTTTAAACAAAACCCTGCACAGGCCAATAAAGCGGCACCAATGTTATTAAATGCACATTGGCGTAATTTTAATCGGGCAGTACCTTATATTGGCTGGTTGAATAGTCCTACAGGTGATGTTCAAGTGCAATTGTTAAATCAACAGCAAAATATTCAATTGAATACACAGATTACACAGCATGAGAAAAGTCTTCTACCGCAAGGCCAATACCAAGCGCAGCTCAGTTTAAATAATGATGATTTAAAAATTCCATCATTTCGCTATTTAGATGGTCGTGGTGGTTTAACAGGACAGGCTCGTATTCAGTTACCGACTGAACGTAAAACATTAAAATGGACAGCAGATTTAAATGCAAGCCAGTTTAATCCGCAACGTATTTTAGCATCTGCGCCTGTGAATTTAATCAATGGTAATATTAAAGCCAATGGTTATGCTAAACCGAATCAGCAAATTATTAAGCTGAACGCGATTAATTTAAGCGGTCATCTGGCGGAGCAAAATGAAACGGTACAATTGTTGGGTAAAAGTACTGTTGCATTGATTTTTGATGATGAAAAGTCGGGTGGAGCGTTTAAAAGTTTTGCGGTAGATTATGATGGTGCCTTAAAAGCGAGTGCGTTACCAGCAAGCCAAGGGTATTTGAAAGCTGTTGTTGCAGGTACCAGTAATTATATTAAAATTCAGCAGTTATATCACGATGGCGCTGCTGGGAAAATTGCTGCAAGTGGTTTGTTAAATCTGAATCGTGGTGTGGGGTGGGATATTAATGCCTCGCTGGTTCGGTTTAAGCCCCATTATTTTATGCAAGGTTTAAATGGTGAAATTTCAGGTGTTGTACGTTCTGAAGGCGTATGGTCAGATGCCTTAAAGAGAGTAGCTGTTTCACGTTTGAATTTGGCCGGAACCCTGAATGGTAAACCGATTCGTGGTACAGGTAATCTGGCCTTAATTCTAGATGCAAAAGATAAAGGTTTAGTGCCGCAAAAATTTGAAGCCAATAATTTATTCTTGGTTTATGCGCAAAATAAAATGCAGGCATCAGGTAATGCACAAAGTTTAAAAATTAAAATTGATGCACCGGCATTAAATGAATTATATGCGGGATTAAAAGGGCGGATATATGGCTACTTGGATGTGCAATCACAACCACGTTTAAAAGCGATTGCCAATCTTGCAGTTGATAATTTCAGATTGAATAATTTATTTAGTATTAAGCAAATTCGTATTCAAGGTGAACTACCTACTTCAGAAACCAGACCAACCCAACTGGTTGCGACCATGGATTCATTGCGTAAAGATAATCGTGAAATTCAAAAAGCGCAAATTTTGGTTGAAGGTACGCGTAAAGCACATATTCTAAAATTAAGTGCGGAAAATAAATATTCTCAATTATATGTTCAATTGGCAGGTGGTTTTAATGCCCAGAATAATTGGTTAGGACAAATTCAAAAAGGTGATTTTGACTCATTTAAGACACATTTAACCCAAGTGCAAAATGCCTCTATTATTTATAATACTAGCCAGAATGATCTTTGGGTGGGTGCTCACTGCTGGGCAAGTACAAATAGCCAGCTCTGTTTTGATCAGCCGATTAAAGTCAGTGCTCAAGCTGGGAATGTTTCATTTGTTACCGAAAATTTGGATTTAAGCGATTTTTCTGCGTTTATGCCAGAAGGGTTAGCCATTACTGGTAAAGTCAATGGTTTTGCTAAGGCGGCTTGGGCGCAAAATCAAAAACCAAAAATTGATGTAAAAGTAATTACACGTAACGGAAAAATAGGATTAACAGATCAGGATGTTGCAGGCGTAAGTTCAAGCTTATCTTATGACCAAGTTGCCTTAATTGCAAAAAGTGTGAGTGATGGTTTGCAGCTACGTTTAGATGTCAAAACACCAGCAATTGGTACAGGTTATGCCAATGTTGTGATTGATCCTTATTCTGAAAATAAAAATATGCGTGGTGATATTGCATTTTATGATGTTAATTTAAAAGTATTTAAACCCTTTATTCCTGATGTTCGTAAGCTGGGGGGAATATTATCTTTTGCTGGGAAAGTACATGGATCATTAACGCAACCTTTGATGACCGGTGATCTTCGCCTTAAAAATGGTGAGATCAGTATGATGTCACTTCCTGTAAATTTAACCAATATTCAGCTTTATTCGGCCATTCGCCAAGATTCAGCCAGTATTACGGGTGCATTTAATAGTGGTCGTGGTGTTGGACGTTTAACGGGAGGTATTGACTGGAAAACCGAACCTAAAGTGGTATTAAACTTAAAGGGTAATAATTTATTGGTTCGTCAAGCACCATTTATTACAGCATTAGTCCAACCTGATATGTCATTAGAGGCTTATCCATTACAGAAAAAAGTCAAAGTGGTTGGTGAGGTTGTTATTCCTAAGGCACTGATTTCGATGCCTGAATCAACAGTTTCTGCGATTGATGTTTCTCCAGATGTGCGTGTGGTATACGACGGACAAGATCAGCTTGCGGTTCTAAGAGCGGCTAAGCCGTGGAGCATTGAAACCAAAATTGATCTCAAGTTGGGTAATCAGGTTATTTTCCAAGGACTTGATAGCCGTTTCCCATTGGTTGGTCGGTTGTATCTGACGCAAGTGGGTACTGAAGCAGCAATGCGAGCAAATGGTGCAATTGGGGTTAGTCAACGGGTTAAATTTGAAGCTTATGGGCAAAGTTTAGAACTTACACGTGCTATTGCCCGATTTAATGGTCCTTTAACCAATCCAACCCTAGATATGGATGCCAATAAAATGATTCAGGGTAATATTGTTGGGGTACGGGTTTCTGGTACAGCATCTAGTCCAAATATTCAAATTTATAATAATGCTGGCCTGTCTGAACAAGAAGCATTAAATGCCTTGCTGACTGGTCGAATTAATAATGGTTCTAGTTCGTTAAGTACAACTGCTGGTTTTAAATCAGATGTCAGTAATACCATTGCAGCAGCAGGTTTAAGTATGGGCTTAGGGGGGACACGTGCGCTCACCAATCAAATTGGTCGAACCTTTGGCCTAAGCGGTTTATCTTTGGATGCGCAAGGACAAGGGGATGATACGCAAGTGAGTTTAACGGGCTATATCACGCCTGATTTATTTGTTCGTTATGGTGTGGGTGTCTTTAGTTCAGTGAATACCTTAACCATGCGTTATCAATTAAATCAACGTTTTTATTTGGAGGCTAGTCAGTCTTTAGAAAAAGCGATCGACTTTTTCTATAATTGGCGCTTTTAATATGATTCCATATAAAATGTGATTGAGTATGATGTTCTAGTGATATGTTATTTTTGATATCATGCCGTGATGATATTAATTGATATGCTCGATCAAAATATAAAGAGATGTTCTTTATGATGAGACGAGCAATCGCTATGGCTGAAAGTCATGCATGTTTTAATTACACACTCAAATGTTCAGGCACGAAAGTGATTGACTTCATGTTATTAAAAAAGGTTGTTTGATGTGATGAAAAAACTATTGATTATTGCAATGTGGATGCCCTTGATTACATCATGTACAGGGTTGCCAAAATCACAGCCAGCATCACTCGCTATTGCCAATCCCGCTAGTCAGTACTGTGTTCAACAAGGCGGACAGATTGAAATTAAACAAGAAGCAGATGGTGCAGTCGGATATTGTCATTTTGCTGATGGGCAAGTTGTTGAAGAATGGAGTTTTTTTCACCAAAATCAATCGGTATGTAATGAGCAAGCAGCACAGCAGTTAATTCATCAGAAAATACCGACCGAAGCACAAATTAAAGCAAAAACACATGCCAAAATTGTACGTATTGTCGCGCCTAATCAGGCTGTAACGACAGATTATCGTGCAGATCGCATTACATTGACTGTTGATCCTGTACATCAAGTTGTACAACAGGCAAGTTGTGGTTAGTGCGTATTGATTGATTTTTAGATATGATGCCAATCACTCGTGTTGATGATCGTAGTGTGATGGAGAAGTTGTAAATGAAAAGGTTAATGGCTCTAGTTGCTTTGGTGATGTTAACAGGTTGCGCGGAAAAGAAGCCGTTAACACCTGAAGAGCAATGGCATGGCTATTGTAAAAGTATTGGCAATGCAGCCCGTTCAATTATGCTGGATCGTCAAAATGCAATTGAAAAATCCCAAGCGATTGAGCATGCCAATAAAGTGGATGATGAGATTACCAAAACATTTATCCTGAACATTATTGAACATGTTTATGCCTTGCCAGAAACGGCAATTCGCCAAGATGTAGATGCGGCAAGAGAAAAAGTACGTGTTGAATTTACAGAAAAATGTTTGCAAACGCCACATGATAAAATGCCAGATTATAAACAATTCTAGTGTTCAGGATGACTAGAGCAGAATACAGATCTAGATCATCAATATGATTATAAGATGATCATCAGTGGCTATAGATCACATTCTAATATCCTCAAAAGATGTTCTATACATACTGTAAAGGGCTTAATTCCATTGCTGTAGTGATGATCCTAGAGATGTTTAAAACTATAGTCATATTGAGCCACACTGATCTTTTTGGTGTTTTTGTCTGCTTTTAAAGATTGGATTGATAGACATAGTGTTGGATGATTAATTGTCTGAAAGAAGATGATTGTTATGCCAGCTTGGCGATTTAGCTTGTTCACATAAAACTATATGTTAAATCTGGCAAATCTGTTGATTTTTTGCCATATTGTCATAAAGACTAAAAAAGCAGGTGACAGCCATGGAAGTCGTTGGATACTTAAATCAATCGGATCTACTGTTAGAGGATGAGCAAGGAGTTGCTGTTATTGGTGGTAGTTCTTATGTGCTGAGTGTTGGGGATAAGGTTTATATCGAACAACCAGTTAATCAAGATGCTCGGGTCTACGCCATTAAGATTTCATTTGCTCATGCAGCACACAGTATGTTGCATGAAGATCAGATTCAGATCAAATTTTCTGGATGTCGAGACAGTTTGCAACAGTATATGCAACAAACTACTGTACACTAAGGTTGAATATGATTAAAACCCAGAACAAGGCAATATCATATTGCCTTTTTTATGAATTAATTCTGGTCAAAGTTACTTAAAACTGTAGCTCAAATGATGATGTGCATTGAAATTGTGTGTTGAATATACAAAAACAGCACTATTTATTTAAAAAATAATGGGCATCATAAAGAAACAGTTTACTTGCATTAACTTTTAACTCGAATTTTAGTAAAATTTTGCTGTCCATATTATTTGTGAAGCTTACACAAGCAGGAATTCATAGATAATTTTTTAAAAAAGAGGAATTACACCGTGCTAGAAGCTTACCGCCAACACGTTGAAGAACGTGCCGCACTCGGAGTCCCACCGAAGCCACTTGATGATGCTCAAACTGCTGAACTTGTTGAATTATTAAAAAATCCACCTGCTGGCGAAGAAGCATACTTAGTTGATTTGCTTGAAAATCGCGTACCTGCAGGTGTTGACCAAGCTGCATATGTTAAAGCTGCATTTTTAACTGCTGTTGCAAAAGGTGAAGCAACTTCTCCGCTTGTTTCTAAAGAGCGTGCGGTTTATTTATTAGGTACAATGCTCGGTGGTTATAACGTAGCCCCTTTGGTTGAGTTACTTGATGACGCTGCTTTAGGTGAATTGGCTGCTGAAGCACTGAAAAAAACCCTTCTTGTTTTTGATGCATTCCATGATGTTGCTGACAAAGCAAAAGCAGGTAATGCCAATGCAAAAGCGGTTATGCAGTCTTGGGCTGATGCTGAATGGTTCACTACGCGCCCAGACGTTCCTGAAGAAATCAAATTAACTGTATTTAAAGTTACTGGTGAGACCAATACGGATGACTTGTCTCCAGCACAAGATGCATGGAGCCGTCCAGATATTCCATTACATGCCAATGCAATGTTGAAAAACGTGCGTGATGGTATTCAACCTGAAGTACCAGGTGAAGTGGGTCCATTAAAACAAATCCAAGCATTAATCGCTAAAGGCAACCAAGTTGCTTATGTGGGTGATGTTGTGGGTACAGGTTCTTCTCGTAAATCTGCAACGAACTCTGTTCTTTGGTTCTTTGGTGATGATATTCCTCATATTCCAAACAAAAAAGACGGTGGTTACTGCTTAGGTTCTAAAATTGCTCCAATTTTCTTCAACACTATGGAAGATGCTGGTGCGTTACCTGTAGAAATTGATGTCGCTAACATGAATATGGGCGATGAAATTACACTGAAAATTGATCATGCTGCTGCAAAAGTAACTGCATTTAAAGCAGGTGAACAAATTGCTGAAGCGGAATTAAAGACACCTGTACTTCTTGATGAAGTGCGTGCTGGTGGCCGTATTAACTTGATCGTTGGTCGTGGCTTAACAACTAAAGCACGTGAAGCATTAGGTCTTCCTGTATCAACTTTATTCCGTACGCCAGTTCAACCTGAGAATACAGGTAAAGGCTTTACTCAAGCACAAAAAATGGTTGGTCGTGCTTGTGGTCTTCCAGAAGGTCAAGGTGTTCGCCCTGGAACTTACTGTGAACCTAAAATGACGACGGTTGGTTCGCAAGATACCACAGGTCCGATGACACGTGATGAATTAAAAGATTTAGCATGTTTAGGCTTCTCTGCTGATCTTGTCATGCAATCTTTCTGTCATACTGCTGCATATCCAAAACCAGTTGACGTACAAATGCAACACTCGCTTCCTGATTTCATCATGAACCGTGGTGGTGTTTCATTACGTCCGGGTGATGGTATTATTCACTCTTGGTTAAACCGTATGCTTCTTCCAGATACAGTAGGTACTGGTGGTGACTCACATACACGTTTCCCAATTGGTATTTCTTTCCCAGCAGGTTCTGGTCTTGTAGCATTTGCTGCTGCAACAGGTGTTATGCCACTTGATATGCCTGAGTCTGTATTGGTTAAATTTAAAGGTAAAATGCAACCTGGTATTACATTACGTGATCTTGTGCATGCAATTCCTTACTATGCGATCCAAGCTGGTGATTTAACTGTAGAGAAAAAAGGGAAGAAAAACATTTTCTCTGGTCGTATCTTAGAAATCGACTTAACAGAAATGGAAACAGAACTTACTGTTGAGCAAGCATTCGAACTTTCTGATGCGTCTGCTGAACGTTCTGCTGCAGGTTGTGCAATTACACTATCTGAAGAGAAAGTAGCTGAATACCTACGTTCAAATATCACCATGTTAAAATGGATGATTTCGCAAGGTTATGGTGATGCACGTACGATGGCTCGTCGTGTTGAAAACATGGAAAAATGGTTAGCAAATCCGTCATTACTCAAAGCAGATGCTGACGCTGAATATACCAAGGTATATGAAATTGATCTTGCTGACATTCAAGAGCCAATTCTTTGTTGTCCAAATGACCCAGATGATGCAAAACTTCTTTCTGATGTTCAAGGTGCAAAAATTGACGAAGTTTTCGTGGGTTCTTGTATGACCAATATCGGTCATTTCCGTGCAGCGGGTAAACTTCTTGATAAAGTACCTGGTGGTTCATTATCGACACGTTTATGGTTAGCGCCTCCAACACGTATGGATGAGCACCAATTAATGGAAGAAGGTTACTATAATATTTATGGTAAAGCTGGTGCACGTACTGAAATGCCAGGTTGTTCATTATGTATGGGTAACCAGGCACGTGTAGCACCAAATACAACATGTGTATCGACTTCTACACGTAACTTCCCGAACCGTTTAGGTCAAGGTGCAAATGTTTATCTTGCATCTGCAGAGCTTGCATCTGTTGCAGCTGTACTTGGTAAATTACCAAGCCCAGAAGAATATCAACAATATGCAACTCAAATTGACAGTATGGCGGCTGATATTTATCAATACTTAAACTTCGACAAGATGGGTGAGTATACGGATGCTGCCAAAGATGTTGATACCAAGAAAATTGCTGCTGCTCAATTGTCTTAATGTCTGCAATATTACATTAAATTGAGTAAAAATAAGGGCTGATTAATCAGCCCTTATTTTTTTGATTGTTATTTTTTGATATATGCTGAGCAGGGCAATATGGTCTCTGTATAGATTATTTGATCTATAAATATCGCCTTAACGTCACAGTCTAGCGATATTGTCGGTCAAGTTGTTTAGAGTACATGGATAGCTTAATCTTATTTTTAATGGTTTTATACTTACCAATAGCCTAAGAACTTCCACCAAATTCCACCAAGAACAATAAAAATGATGATATTACAAACACTCATCACAAAACCAGCTTTCCACCATTCACCAAGTGTGGTGAAACCTGAGCCAAAAATAATCGGTGAAGTTCCTGTAGCGTAATGCGTCAGGGTCATCATGATACTTGATGCTGCGGCCATCATCAGTGCGAAATACATGGGTGGTGCACCTACTGCCAGACCTGCGATATAAAATGCAGAAAACATTGCGGTAATATGTGCTGTTGTACTGGCAAAAATATAATGTGCATACATGTAAGCCAGTAGTAATAATAAGCATGCTGGAACCCAAGTGAGGCCTAAATGACCAATTCCACCTTGTAAAACACTTGAAAACCACGTAATTAAACCAAGTTTATTTAAAAAGGTGGCCATCATCACCAGTGCCGAGAACCATGTTACAGTATCCCATGCACTTTTTTGTGTTAAGACATCATCCCAAGTTAAAACACCCGTTAAAAGTAATAATGAGAGTCCAATAAATGCAGTTGTAGTGGCATCAAGTGCCCACATATCACCCAATAACATGGCTGGAATACCCGCCCACAAAACTAATAATAAGCCAAATACAATTAACATAATCATTTCATGTGGTGTAATTGGTCCCATTTCTTTGAGGCGTTTTTTCGCAAATTCAGCCGCATCAGGCGTTTTTTTAATCTCGGGTGGATACATGATATATAAAATAATCGGCATCAGTGCTAATGCAATAATTCCTGGAATGATCATGGCTACGGCCCAAGTCGTCCAGCTGAGATGAATTTCACTTCCTGTTGCTTTGGCAATTAAATCGACAACTAAAGGATTGGGTGCAGTTGCAGTGATAAACATGGCGGAGGTAATTGGATTGGAGTGATAATTGACCAGTGCGAGATATTTACCAATTTTTCCTTGCGTACCCTGTTTGGGGTCTGAATCAAAGCTATCTGCCATTGAACGCATGATAGGATGGATAATTCCACCCCCTCGTGCTGTATTGCTTGGTGTTACTGGTGCTAAAATTAATTCCGATAATGCTAAGCTGTACCCAATACCGAGGGTATGTTTTCCCCATACGGCAATAAAATAATAGCCTAACCGTGCACCAAGACCAGTCTTTTGTAATCCTTTAGAAATCATGATTGAAATACCAATCAACCAAATTAAAGGATTGGCAAAACCACTTAAGGCATCTTTGATTGCATCAGCGGGTTGCTCCGAGGTTACCCGAGTAATAGCAACCAGTGCGATGGCAATAATAGAGATCGCACCAATTGGCATGGCTTTACCAATAATTGCAGAGATTACACCCAAAAACATGGCAAATAATAACCACGCATTTGCAGTTACACCATGGGGAATGGGAATAATAAACCAAATGACCAGTGTGAGCGTGATGGAAAATAAAGTCGGTATCAGTTTGAATCCCATGATATAAATTCTCCTAATTATATGATTATTATATATTTTTATGCATGAAAAGCATGTGTAAATATAATTTTACCTGAGTTCTTTTCAAAATATGCTTGATCAATATGAATCATATGCTATTGATGCCCTGTTATCATAGATCTAAACGCGATTATCTGCGGATATTGAAGTGAAGATGTGTTGTTCATTTGTGTCCTATATGGATTGATAATTTCGTCAGTGGAAATAATAAAGCCATAAAATGAGCCAATAGAATGATTTAAATTAAGTAGCTATGCTGTGATGCGAGTAGCTGCATATTTCCTGTTCATTAAGCAGTAGATCGACTTTAACTATCGTGATCATCATCGTGAAGATTTACAAATATATGTTTTTTATTTTTAATATTTGAACTGTCTAATTGCATAGATCTGTTAAAATTGTGACAATGAGAATATCTTGAAATGTTGATGTTCCTGTCATTTTTATAGGATAAAAAGTTGAACGCTGAAAATAAGTTTAATTCGATTAATTTCCAAGCTGTAGCTTTAGAAACGTTAAAGATTGAAGAACATGCATTGACCGTTTTGGCAGATCAGATCGATGATCGTTTTAGTCGGGCTTGTGAAATTATTTTAAAGTGTCAAGGCCGCTTAGTAATTACCGGTATGGGAAAATCAGGGCATATTGGCCGCAAAATGGCAGCAACTTTTGCATCTACAGGAACCCCTTCATTTTTTATGCATCCAGGTGAAGCTGGCCATGGTGATCTTGGCATGTTAGTCCGTGGTGATGTTTTAATTGCGATTTCTAACTCGGGTAAAAGTGATGAAATCATGATGTTAATGCCTTTGATTAAGCACTTGGCGGTTCCTTTGATTACCATTAGTGCGGATGCCACAGGCCCTATGCCGCAAAATGCTGACGTTGCATTAACCTTAGGTGAAATTCATGAAGCATGTCCACTGGGATTGGCGCCAACATCCAGTACCACTGCAACTTTGGCCTTAGGTGACGCTTTGGCTGTTGCTTTATTGGATGCGCGCGGTTTTACTGCAGATGATTTTGCTCGTTCTCATCCAGCAGGTGCATTAGGTAAACGCTTATTATTGGATGTACAACATTTGATGCATACCGAAGAAGAGCTCCCTCGAGTTTCACCCAATACACCAATGAATCAGGTTTTATATGAAATCTCGAGTAAACGATTGGGTTTAACCACTGTCGTGGATGAACATAACTATTTATTGGGTATTTTTACCGACGGTGATTTACGTCGTTTGATTGATAAGCAACAAGGTTTTGATGTAAATTTACCTGTTTGTGAGGTCATGATCAAACAACCATTTACGATTTCTCCACACGCTAAAGCAGTTCAAGCTTTAGAAGCATTAAAGGATAAAAATATTAATCAGTTTGTTGTCGTAAATGATGTGAATCAGGTCGTTGGTGTAATTAGTATGCATGATTTAATTCGTGCTGGGGTAAATTAAATGGCATCTTATATTTTGCTAGAGCAGGCACGTCATATTAAAGCACTCGTTTTAGATGTAGATGGCATTTTAAGTGATGGTTTTGTGACTTTGACGAATTCGGGTGATGAAATAAAATCATTCGATATTCGTGATGGTCTTGGTATGAAATTGGTACAACGTGCTGATGTAAAAGTGATTATTATCACTGGTCGCCAAAGTCATATTGTTGAAAAACGTATGGCAGATTTAGGTGTAGACTTGGTATTTCAAGGCCGTGAAGACAAAGGCGTGGCATTAAAAGAAGCATGTGCGAATTTTAATTTATTGCCTGAAGATTGCTTGTATATGGGGGATGATTGGCCGGATTTATCTGCATTTGCGATTGCAGGAATGAAAGTTACTGTACCAAATGGTCATGTTGAAGTACGTCGTCGTGCAGATTTGGTGACACAAGCGCAAGGTGGTCGAGGTGCAGTACGTGAAGTATGCGATATGATCTTAATGGCCAAAGATATGTACACCGAGTTACTCGCTGAATATACAGCACTTCCGAGATGATGCTATGTCATTGCAATATCTGAGTTAAATAGTCGATATGATTGATACTAAAAATTTATATATCATTGCATTAGTGGTTGGATCATTTAGTGCAGGATATTATTATTACAGTGGTAAAAGTAATAAACTTGAAGTAGATTCTGCAAGAAGTATGACCTATTCTGCTGAAAAGATTAATTTAATTCAGACTAATGAACAAGGTCAGGTCAGTGTTAAAGCGCAAGTCGATCGTTTAATGCAAGATGATTTAAAGCATACATCTCAATTTGACAATTTGAATGCGCAAACCTATGAAAATGATAAGGTTGATGGTACCTTTTATGCCAAAGTGGCGTATGGCTATGATGATAATCAACGTATTGTTTTATCCGATCAGGTGATTGCAACCCGATTTCTTCCATCAGGTAAAATGATTCTGACCACCACTGAACTTACTGGTTTTCCAAAGACCAAAGAAATCGAAACTGATAAACAAGTTATGATTGACAGTCCACAATCTAAATTAATTAGTCAAGGACTAAAAGCAAATTTAAATAGTGGTCAATACGAGCTTTTTTCTGTTAGAGGAACATATGAACCATAAGACTAAGCTTACATATATGAAAATGTGTTTAAAGCAAACTGTCGCTGTAGGCTTGGCATTAATGATGAGTAATGCTGTTTTTGCATTACCCTCAGATCGTCAACAACCGATTAATTTAGTTGCTGATAAACTGACCTTTAATGAGAAAACAGGGGTGAATACCTATTCTGGTAATGTCATTATTACCCAAGGTACTATGCGTCTACAGGCCAATAGCATTGTGGCTAACTTTAATGCTAAAAAAGAAATTCAGACGATTACTGCCAAGGGTAGTCCAGCGTATTTTCAGCAGAAAACAGATCCTGCTAAAGGATTGGCCAAAGGTAGTGCTCAGCAAATTGTTTATAATGCTGACACGGGTATTATTACCCTAACAGGAAATGCGTCATTGGAGCAAGATGGTTCAAGTATTAAAGGTGGTGTATTACGTTATAGTATGAATAAGGGTGATATTGAAGCCTTAGGTACACCAAATAAAACGGGTTCATCGAGTGGTCGTGTGCAAATGGTTATTCCACCTTCAGCGTCTAAATCATTCCCAGGGGCGCGTGATTAATGGAAAAACAACAACAAGATACGGTGCAAATCTTATGTATTAAGCATTTAGCAAAAAATTATAGTAAGCGCTGGGTGGTTAAAGATGTTTCTTTTACCATGAGAAGTGGTGAAATTGTGGGGCTTTTAGGCCCTAATGGTGCTGGGAAAACCACAAGTTTTTACATGGTTGTTGGCTTAGTGCGTATGGATAAAGGTGAAATTCATCTGGATGATTTAGATATTTCTCAGCTTGCTATGCATGAACGTGCTCGTAAAGGTATTGGCTATTTACCACAAGAAGCCTCAATTTTTAGAAAATTAACCATTGCTGAAAATATTATGGCGATTCTAGAAACACGTAAGGATCTCAATAAACAGCAACGTCAGCAACGCTTACATGAGTTACTGAGTGATTTTAAAATTACTCATATCAAAGACTCACTGGGAATGAGTGTTTCTGGTGGCGAAAGACGTCGCGCAGAGATTGCCAGAGCATTGGCAGCAGATCCTAAATTCATGCTATTGGATGAGCCTTTTGCTGGTGTTGATCCAATTTCAGTGGGTGATATCAAAGATATCATTAGTACACTTAAAGATCGTGGTATTGGTGTGTTAATTACTGATCATAACGTACGAGAAACATTAACGATTTGTGAACGTGCTTATATTGTCAGCGAGGGTGCAGTCATTGCTGAAGGTACGCCAAGTGAAATATTGAATAATGAAGTCGTTCGACAAGTTTATCTGGGCGAAGATTTTATGGTGTAATACAGATAGAATTGCTTAAAAACACCTAAAATTTAAACAGCGATAAAGAGTAAATTGAGTTTAAAGTGGGTCTTTAAATTATTCATTATTTTTATAGCAAGGTTTAAATTTATCCATAATCAACAGCATAAAAAAGCCTTTTATGATCAGAGAGGCTTTTTTATTTTGCTTGAGATGGAATTTAGCTAAGTCACAGCTCTTTGATATATTGTAATATTTTCTAATATGCCATTTACGATTTTAAGTTTAGTTTGTTTCGAAGAAGAAATAAAAAAAAGTCGCTTTCAAGCACTTGCCATGCCTGTTGAACATGAACAGGCAGTCAAATTATGTCTGGAAAAATATAAAGATCCGACCACAACCCATCAATGCTGGGCATGGAAAATTGGTCACCAAGTCAAGTTTAATGATGATGGTGAGCCATCAGGAACAGCAGGACGTCCTATATTGGCAATGATTGAAGGTCAAGATTTAACGAATGTGCTGGTGCTCGTCAATCGCTGGTATGGTGGCATTAAATTAGGGACAGGCGGTTTGGTGCGTGCTTATGGTGGCTGTGCTGGGAAAAGTTTATTACTGGCAGATAAAATAGAATTAATTGTTAAAAAACAAGTGAGTTTTTCTTGTTGGTTTAATGAATGGCCAATTTTACAGTATGAATTAAATCATCATCAGGTTGAGTATCAGGAAATATATACAGCCGAAGGTGTTGAAATTACAGCATTGCTCTGTCTAGAGCATATCGATTTTTTTACAATAAAATTGCAAGATATCAGCCGTGGTCGAGTGCAACTCAAAATTGATGATGAAGGCGATGTGATATGAATGAAGATCGGTTATTAAAGTATCGCGAGCAACATCAACATCGTTTAAATTACATGCCTTGGTTATATTGGCGTTTAAAACCCAAACATCGGATTTGGGCTGAAGCATGGCAGCAAGAATATCAGGCTTATTTGATGGAAATGGAAACCATTCAGATTGGTAAAAATTGTTTTATTTCACCTTTGGCACATATTTTTGCTGAACCAGGACGAAATATTGTCATTGGTGATGATAGTTTTATTGCGGCAGACAGTGTGCTACATGGCCCATTACATATAGGTCATGAAGTTGCAATTAATCATCACTGTATTTTAGATGGTGGTCGGGCGGGTATTCGTATTGCCAATCAAGTTCGTATTGCGGCCTATTGCCATTTATATGCTTTTGATCATGGCATGGACTTAAAGCAGCCAATTTATCAACAGGCTGTTCGTTCACAGGGGATTACGATTGATCAAGATGTGTGGTTAGGTGCGCATGTTGGGGTGAAAGATGGTATACATATCGCAAAACATGCTATTGTGGGAATGAATAGTATGGTGACGAAAAATGTTGCTGAAGCGACCGTAGTCGCGGGAAATCCAGCCCAATTTATTCGTTTCAGGGATTAGGTTATAGTGCCATACAACGATGTGATATTGCTATTATTGCTTCAATTTTGTAGCGTCATGTCAAAATATAACATGTTGATATAATGAAAAATAACATAAAAAAATTTTGCTTTATATAAAATAAAATCTATAAATATGCTAACTTGAATCAAATAATGATGAATGAATAATTAAATTAATTCTGGAGGAAATGCTTATGAAACGTGTCATTGCCTGTATAGATTCATCACCATGTATTTATGCACTTGCTGATGCTGCGGCATGGATTGCAATGAAAACCCATCGAGAATTAGTATTGTTACAAGTTTTGGATTATTATCCAGCCAGTTATCATTTGGGGGAAATTAGTGGGGTCATTGGTTTTGAAAGTAATGCGATGCTACTCAAAGAGCTCGCAGAGCTTGAGCAAAAGCAAAGTGAGTTGGCTTTAGATTATAGTAATAACTTATTGGATTATATTTCAAAAATCATTAAAGACAAGCATGGTATAGATGCAATACATATTCAAGAAAAAGGTGATTTTCTAGAAGAAAGCTTTGCTGTTTTCCGCGAAGATGATATTGCCGTAATTGGACGACTGGGTGAGCGTTCTGCTGAGCGTAACAAAACCTTGGGGAGTAATGTTGAAAATCTGATACGAGGTGCAAACTGTACCGTCATGACGGTAAGTGATACCTTTAAACCACCAACACGATTCATTTTTGCATATGAGTATTCTCCGACCTGCGTTAAAATGATGAAGCGTATTGCACAATCAGACTTATTAAGATTATTACAATGTCATTTATTATATGTGGGTGATCATCCAGAAATTTTAGATGAACCCGCACATTATCTTGCTGAAGCGGGCTTGGATGTCGTGACTGAATATCGATATGGTGATGTGGCAGAGCATATTTTAAGTTATCAGCGCGAGCATGGTATTCAATTAATTGTGATGGGTGCATTCAGTCACAGTAAAATTCATCAGTTTTTCTTAGGTAGTATTACCACAACAATTTTTAGAAATGTTGCAGTACCTTTGTTGGTGATAAAATAGTCGGGTTGTTTTATTTACTTTTACTGAAAACTTTGGGTTAGAGTTATCCTCATAAACTGTGGATAACTCTATGGATACAAGCTATATCTATTTGATATTTAATAAAAAATAAAACAAGATTATTTTTTATTCGTGTCGACCTGATTACTTCACAATCGCGATCGCAAAACCATCATGACCTTTACTACCCACGGTCTGTAATGCAGTACATGATAAAATTTTTGGATGATTTTGCATCTGCTGAAATAAACTGCGAATACCTTCAATACTTGGTTTTTTATTTTCAGGATTTAAAATTTCACCTGCACGAATCACATTATCCAGTACAATTACGGTTCCAGCACGTGCATATTTTAAACTGAGTTCTAAATATTCAGGATAACTTTGCTTGTCTGCATCAATAAAAATAAAATCAAAAGGTATGGTATCTACTGGTAGTGAGCGTAGTATTTCTGCAGCTCGTCCAACTTTTAATTCAATGGTTGCTGATAATTGTGCACGATCAATATTTTCTTGAGCGAGTGCTGCGTGGGTATCACGCCCTTCGATCGTTAACACATAGCCGTCTTCAGCAAGCGCACGTGCTAGCCAGACTGTACTGTATGCTGCAAATGTACCAAGTTCTAAAATACGTTTAGACTGATTCATTTGAATTAACATTTGTAGCAACATACCTTGATTGGCGGCAACAGCCAGATGGTCAGGGAAGCCCTGTTCAGCTGTATAATCTAAGGTTTGTTGTAAAATAGGATCTTCAGGAATTAAATGTGAATCAATAAACTGATCTATTTCCGTCCACATTTCTTGCATAGTCTTGCCACCTTTGTTGCGATGCATGCATTTTATACTTTTCTGACCGGACTGCAATTTTAAAAATAGCGTGATCTTTGCTCGATTAAAATCGTAGCCAACAAAACGGTTAAAGTATGGGCATGCGCAATGTCATCATCAAGATTTAAATCACATTAGCGCAATGCTTTACTCATACACACACATGGATGATTGGCGAGAAGTATCCGGCCCCCATGTACGATAACCTTGAGTATCAATATGAATTTGACCCGATGCATATAAACCGAGTCCCATATTTAAGGCTTGGCCATATTGAGACCAGAAACGACATAACCTGAATTTAGTATTTTCAATATCCATATAGTCAGCAGGTTGTGGATATTCGGGGCCAATTCTAAAGTCGATTGCAGAATTCATCACATGCCTTGATGATGCTGCACCACCAGCACAACGATTTAATGCCAAATTACGATAAACTGAAGTTACGGTAAAGTCAGTGAGAACTCGTGAGGCAATTAAATATTTAAACACTTTTAAAGTTGGAATTTGATTTGCCCATAGCTCTTGTGGCGGCACTTCATATTCTGCATGGCCGCATTTTTGCCAATCACGTGCTGAACGTAGTAGTTCATAACTGGGGACAATATTCCCGACTTGATTTTGGTCGAGAAATTTTTCATATTCACGAACCTGATATAAGTTATTGCTGACAGCCATCCATGCATTATAGCTATAGGGAATAACTTTGGCAGTAGCACTTTGCTCAAATGTTGCTTGATTCTGTGATGATATATGTATGCGTTGACTTTGAGGTTTTGTCTTGGATGGTGCTTTGGGAGGAGTGGTAGAGCAGCTCATCAAAGTAAAAGGAATAACACCGAACGAAAGCACGACTTTCAGAAAATGCGTCATTATATAAATCAGTTGTTTATTAATATCGCGACTATAATAATGCAAAACAATGACTAAAGATCAGAAATATTGCAAGTGAATGTGTATAAAGGTTATAAAAAAAGATCAGCGTATGCTGATCTTTGTATTACTTTTCTAGATATTGTAATTTATCGGGTTTCCCATTCCATTCTTCACGATCTGCTGGTTGGTCACCAATTTGCGTGATATTTGGCCAGGTCTGTGATAGCTCTGCATTAAGTTCAATAAACACTTCTTGACCTTCAGGAAGTTCATCTTCTGAAAAAATAGCATTCGCTGGGCACTCAGGCTCACAAAGTGCGCAGTCAATACATTCATCTGGATTGATGACAAGAAAGTTAGGCCCTTCATAAAAACAATCCACAGGGCAAACTTCTACACAGTCTTGATATTTACATTTAATACAGTTTTCTGTGACAACAAATGTCATGGCGACAGCTACCTAAAATTTGGCTTGAATAACTAAAGCCTATTTTAGGCAAAAATGGTCACAACAAACAATTCCTTTTATTGATATTTATTATTTAAATCTATGAATAAGGCGTTAATATATGATTTTTACTGATCAATGATAATAACTCTCAGTTACAGCACTTAAACAATCGCGATGTTTCTTTAAGTGCTGTTGATGTAATGCAAAACAATCCACCATCAGTAGGATCAATCTTGGATCTCGATATTTTTTAATTTTTCGCTACCGACCCAGTGTTTGGAAAACTGATAGGCTGCACGCCCTGAACGTTGACCACGAGATTGGCACCATCTTAACGCTTCAGCACGAACTTCAGCGTTATAATCTACTTGCTGCTGATTCAGATAGTGTTGCACAATTTCCAGATATAAATTTTGATCCATTGGATAAAAAGATAGCCATAATCCAAATCGATCAGAGAGAGAAATTTTTTCTTCAATGGCTTCTTGTGGGTGAAGCTCGGTATATTGCGGCACATCCACTTTGGTTGTGGGAGTGTTTTCATGCATAAATTCAGGCAGTAAATGACGTCGATTACTGGTTGCATAAATAATAAAGTTGTTACATCCCGATTGTAATGACCCATCAAGTACACTTTTTAAGCTTCTGTAGTTTTCATCTTCTGCATTAAAAGCAAGATCATCGCAATATACAATATATTTTTCAGGCCGCATTGCAATCAATTTTTGGATTTCTGGTAGGTCAGATAAATCGTCACGCTCAATTTCAATCAGGCGTAAATTTTGTGATTGATATTCGGTTAGTAGAGCGCGAACAATCGAGGATTTTCCAGTACCTCTGGAACCTGTTAGTAAAACATCATTGGCAGGAAAGCCATGAATGAACTGTTCTGTATTTTGGATAATCTTTTGCTTTTGTCGTTCGATTCCTTTGAGATCATCTAAATAGATTTTTTTTGGGTTTTCAATTGCAATCAATTGTTTGTTGTGCCATTTATAAGCAATTGCAGAAAAGTCTGTGTTTTGTTTTAGTGCGGGTAAACTTTGTTGCAGTTGCTGTAAAACAGCAGCAAGTGAGTCAATAATCGGATCGGGTAGTTGAAGTGTAGCCATAGGTATTTAGCTTGATCTGCTCATTAAAATTACTGGTTATAGAATGTATAACAAACTTACATTCTTTACTACTTGGCTGGCGTGTTGAGATGATATTCTGTCATAAATTCTGCATCATGATTGATACTAAGCCCTGCAGTTGCTGGTTTAAAGATGGAAGAGGTTGTTTATGTTATTAAAGGATTTGACGAAAGACGTTAATCCCTATAAGGCAAGGTCATTAAAATCACTTAAAAATCAAATAAAAAATGCACAAAGCTATGAAGAATGGAAGGCTTTAGCACTGAAGATAGATGAGATTTCTGGTGCAATTGCATGGAAGTATGATAATGCTTCTCCTTATTTTGATGCAGCCGTGATTTCTTATCGCCTCAATCTGTTACGTCGTTATCGTCATGAAAAGCGCGCATTGGATTTGATCCATTTGCTGCATGAGGGATTAACTTATGATGTGGCCAATATTGCGCATCCTATGTTATTTACTCAAAGCTTTACTGGCACCAAAAAAATTATTGAAGATTATATTACACAGGTGAGTGAATGTTTGGCATTTATTGCCTCAGATCAATGTGGCACGATTAGCCTTGAACAAAAAATTAAATTTTTTCAGGATAGTCAAGCCGCATATGGACAGCCAGCGATTATGTTTTCGGGTGGTGCGACTTTAGGATTGTTTCATACAGGTGTTTGTAAGGCATTGTATGAGCAGGATTTGATGCCTAAAGTCCTTTCTGGTTCAAGCGCTGGCGCTATTATGGCTGCAATGCTAGGTGTATCCAAGCCCTCGGAGATTGAGTCGATTCTGAATGGTGAGCGTTTTTTAGGAGAGGCATTTCATTTTCGTGATTGGCGTACGATTTTAAAAGACAATGGTGGCTTGGCAGATGTTAAATTTTTAAAACGGTTTTTAAAGCAAAACTTGGGTGATTTAACATTTAAGGAAGCATACGAACGTTCTGGACTACATATTAATGTTGCTGTTGCGCCTTATGATGCGTCGCAAGAAGCCAGAATCATGAATAAGCTGACTTCTCCAGATTTATTGGTCTGGAGTGCTGTGTTGGCATCTTGTGCTGTACCTATTCTTTTTCCTCCTGTTAAGCTGACCAGTAAACGTTATGATGGACGTTATACACCTTATATGGCCAATACCAAATGGGTAGATGGTAGTGTACGCAGTGATTTTCCACAAGAAATGATGGCACGTTTATATAATATCAACTATACCATTGCCTCACAGGTCAATCCGCATATTATTCCATTTATGCAGTCAGATGAGGAGCGTTATAAAAGAGGGGTGTTAAGTTGGCCTGAGCGCATTATTCGTCGACAAGGGGTAGTCATTTCGAAAGGTATTCTTGATTTTGCACGCGAACAATTTGAAGGAATTTCACCTGTACGCCGCGTTTTAGATCAAGGATATGGTGTGATTGATCAACGTTATTATGGTGATGTCAATATTATTGGTGATTTTGATTTAAAACATTATCGCTATATGCTGCAAAATCCTAAACATGATGTATTTAAAGTCTTGCAACATGAAGGTGAAAAGGCAACATGGCCAAAAATTTCATCCATAGAAGCGCATGCTCGTGTGGGTAAAACCATTCATCATTGTCTAGAGTTATTGAAGTATCAACAAAATAAAGTGTTACATGCAAATTCTGAATTCATTCCAATTTAAACCGATAAACATTCGAACCGAGTATTTACAGCTTAAAAGTACGGCTCAAAGCTTGGCATATGGCCGTTTTTTGTATGAATATCAAGATCAAGGGCAGCATTATTGGCTGAAATGCCAAGCTGCTGGCCATCCGCAATATCAACTGGGTTTTCAACGTGAATTAGATTTTTATCAGTCTGTAGTTGATGAGCATTTGGCTGAGATTGTATTGCCGTATGCGATTTGTCAGTTTACTGCAGTGGATTCAGCCATGGTTGCAGATTGTGATTGCTTGATCACTCCACATAGTCAACCTTTATTTCAGCATAGTCCAGACGATTTATCCTTTGATGAATTGATTCATCAGTTATTACAAATTTTAGCGGTACTAGAGCGGTTACATCAGCAGGGCTGGATTCATGGTGATTTAAAGAAAGAGCATTTTGTTTTCGCACTGGGGCGCGTTAAATTATTTGATTTTGAACATTGTGTTAACGTCAATCAAACACAGCAGGGGCATTTAACAGCAACGCCGCGCTATATGGCACCAGAATTATTTCGACATGCAGCAAAAAGCTATGCCAGTGATGTCTATGCTTTAGGGATTATTTTATTGGAGTGGTTGACGCAACAGCGTTTAGTTGCCAAAAGTTATCAACAATGGGCGATATTGCATTGTCAATCTTTAATTATTGAACTTCCTGCTAGGTTTCAATGTCTATATGGTATTTTATCTGCGATGCTGCAGAAAGATCCGCTACGTCGCACAGTTGACTTTTCGGTATTAAAAAAGCGCTTAATCCTTGATATTGTATAAGAAAAAAACAAAAAATAGCAGTTTGTTTCTTATTTAAACAAACAACTCATTTTTTTATAAAAAGTGCTTGTCATTATGAAGTGATCTCTATAATATACACAGCCATCGGGGACGTGGCGAAATTGGTAGACGCACTGGATTTAGGTTCCAGCGCCGCGAGGTGTGAGAGTTCGAGTCTCTCCGTCCCCACCAATTAACCTTAATAAAATTAAGGTTAAGCTGTAGAGGATTGGTGTAATGGTAGCATGACGGTCTCCAAAACCGTTCGTCAAGGTTCGAATCCTTGATCCTCTGCCAAATTTAAAAATCCAACATAATGTTGGTACCCTGATGGGGACGTGGCGAAATTGGTAGACGCACTGGATTTAGGTTCCAGCGCCGCAAGGTGTGAGAGTTCGAGTCTCTCCGTCCCCACCATCAATATGAAAGCAAGGTTAATACCTTGCTTTTTTATTGTCTAAAATAAAGTAAAATAAAAAAGCTCATCGCTGGTGAGCTTTAATATAAATTGAAAAGTTATTCTCGTCTTGGATAGATATTATTTATGCTTTCAAGTGATCTTCGAATTCTTCACCGAGTTGAACTGCCAAGGCATTACCTGATAATTCACAAGTGACTAAACCATATTCTTTTTTAAAACTAAATGTAAATCCACGATTATCTGCTAGTGTTTTAACTGAGTATCCTAATTTTTCTAACCAAATACGAAATGCAATAAGGTTTTTGGCTTTAACGACTTTTTTCACGAGATTACTCCTTATCAATGGTTCAATTATTTATAGGGTCCGAATGGTATTTTTTAAAGTATAAAATTGCAGAAAAAGTGAATTAATTATGAAGTTGCCTAAAATAACAACAATGAGATTGCTGAATGATTCATTCTTTTCCAATTGTTTATTTGTTAAGATATTGAATTTAATTAAATTAATAAGATTAATTGGTTTTTGATTCAATATAAGACGTATTTAAATATGAAATATTTTGTTAAATAATATTCAGTGAGCAAATGCTGTTTATTGCAGTGTGATTGGGTGATTTTATATCGTCTGATGTATAGCGTAACCTTAAAATTAATTTTTATCGATCATTTAGCATATTTGTTTGCTAGATGATGATCGCTGATCAGCTAAAAGATGAAGCAGGTTAAAAGTATCGAGGATGCTAAACATGATGATCTACTTGATATCTTGATAATTTCCAAAGAAGCACCACCATAAGATCCTGCAAAATATGACCGTGACCCTAAAGCAGGTTTTGCATAACTCCCTCTTAAGTCTAAAAATTCATTCCGTATTCTTCTACTTGTTACTGATTTTAAACTATTGACAAACTTACTTAATTGAACGATAGGTGGGTACTGGGAAGCAGGTGAATATGATCTGATTCACCATAGCTCAGTGTTGTATCGTTATTGCCTGTAAGTCAGCTTATCTCTGCTTACATCGGTTGATGACTTTAGCTTGTATGCTTAAAAATGATCTTTTAATTCTCTGAGTCGTTGGAAATCATTTAGATCATTAGCACGTAAAAATGGATTGGTTTGTAATTCTTCTTCAATGGTACTGGGGAGGGTGATTTGATTGAGTAGTCGTAAGGCTTCAACTTGAGCATAACGTGTTTGAAGCTCAAGATTATCGGGTTCTATACTTAAAGCAAATTTGGCATTGGCTAGCGTGTATTCATGTGTACAGTACACTTTGGTTTGTGGGGGTAATGCAGCTAGTCGGTTAAGTGATTGATACATTTGCTCAAATGTACCTTCAAAAACACGTCCACAGCCCATAGCAAATAAGGTATCACCACAGAATACGGCATCAAGTTCCTCAATAAAATAGGCAATATGTCCTAAAGTGTGACCTGGGATCGCCATGACTTCAATTTGAAGCTCATTAAAATGTAGATGATCGTGATTTTGTAGCGGATGAGTAATAAAAGGAATTTTACTTAATTCGAGTCGTGGCCCATAGACTGGAATATTTTGATTCTGAATCAGTTTAGGTACACCTCCAATATGATCTTTATGCCAATGGGTGAGCCAAATTTGACTGAGTTTAAGATGATGTTGATGACAAAAGGCTGTGACCAAATCTGCTTCGGTCGGATCAATCGCAATGACCTCATTGCTGTGTGAATCTTCTAGTAGCCAAATATAGTTCTGTAATTGATTTTTAACATCAATATAATGAATTTTAAAACGCATAGCAGTGTTTCCATTTTGATTAATCCTTGTGGTTTAGCTTAACCTATTATTGAAAAATACATGTGTTTAAAATGATGTTAAAACACAAAATTTAAAGCAATCATCTTTAATTGTCAGTAATAAAAGAAATATCAGACTGAAGCATAGCTTGATGTTATTTTGGATGTATTATTTTTTTGTGCTTATTTTACAACTCAATATTTTAAATTTTACGCGTAATCGTCGTAAAGAAATATATTTGATGCTGGCTTAGGCCTGACTGCGTTATTGTTGTTAAAAGTAACGGATAGCGTATGCTGGATACGCTATCGTATTTAACAAATGTTTGGATAATTATCGTGATGGCATTGTTTTGTCGTTGATGCAAAACAATGCTTAAATGGCATCGATTGGAGCAATTAACGCATTTTAGCCAAGAAACGACTTAAACGTTTTAGTGCTTCGCGTAACTCATTTTCTGCTGGTAAAAATACCACACGGAAATGATCAGGTGTCGGCCAATTGAATCCAGTGCCTTGTACCAATAATACTTTTTCTGCTTTTAGAAAATCTAGCATGAGTTTTTCATCATCTTCGATATGATAAATATTTGGATCTAGACGTGGAAAACAGTACATTGCACCTTCAGGCTTGACACAGCTTACGCCAGGAATGTCGTTGAGCATTTGCCATGCAATATTACGTTGCTCATATAAACGACCACCTGGGCGAATCAAATCATTAATCGACTGATAACCACCGAGTGCGGTTTGAATGGCATATTGTGCTTGGTGATTGGCACATAGACGCATTGAAGCAAGCATGTCTAGGCCTTCAATATAATCTGCAGCACGCGATTTATTGCCTGTAATTGCCATCCAACCAGAACGATAGCCAGCAATACGATAGGCTTTTGATAACCCATTAAAGGAGACACAGAGGTGGTCACCCGCTAATGCAGCTACAGCAACATGCTCAATACCGTCGTAGACGATTTTGTCATAAATTTCATCTGCAAATAAAATCAGATCATATTTTTTTGCTAGTACGACAATTTGTTCTAAAACATGACGAGGATAGACAGAGCCTGTTGGATTATTGGGGTTGATAATCACAATACCACGTGTATTTGGAGTGATTTTGCTTTCCATATCGGCAATATCTGGATACCAGCTATTTTCTTCATCACATTTATAATGAATAGCGGTACCACCAGATAAATTAACCGCGGCTGTCCATAGTGGATAGTCTGGCATCGGGATAAGCATTTCATCGCCATCATCTAATAGACCTTGCATTGCCATAACAATCAGTTCGGAGACACCATTACCAATATACACATCATTGACATGCATATTGAGAATACCTTTTTGTTGATAATACTGACAAATCGCCTTACGCGCAGGGAAAATGCCTTTTGAGTCGGTATAACCAACAGCATTCGGCAGATTAAGCGCGATATCATTAATAATTTCTTGAGGTGCCTCAAAACCGAAGGGGGCCGGATTACCAATGTTGAGCTTAATAATTTTATGACCGGCTTCTTCCATCTCATTGGCCGCTCGTAACACAGGTCCGCGAATGTCGTAGCATACATGCTCGAGTTTAGATGATTTTTTAATTTCGCGTTTTGTAGTGTTACCTATAACGGACATGATTCGATCCAATTAAAATGAAGTGATGACCAATAGATTACTGAAATATCACAATCTATGCTGAAATTTTGCTAGATATTTTGTATGTACTAGCGTAAATATGAGAGTACAAAGCATGACATTGAATGTTAAAGATTTAAAGGAGTTTAATGATGGGAAAACTCAATAAAACAGACAGAGAATGGCAAAGAGAGTTATCACCAGAGGAATTTCGTATTACACGCCAAAAGGGAACTGAGCCACCATTTACTGGAAAATATTGGAATACGCAGCAGCAAGGGACCTATTATTGCCGTTGTTGTGGTGCAGAATTATTTTCATCCGAAACCAAATATGACAGTGGTTGTGGCTGGCCAAGTTTTTATAAGCCATTAAATTCTGGTGTGGTAGAAGAACATCAAGACTTGTCACATGGCATGGAGCGGACAGAAGTGGTTTGTCATCATTGTGATGCACATCTCGGCCATGTCTTTCCAGATGGTCCGGAGCCAACGGGTTTACGTTATTGTATTAATTCTGCGTCATTGGATTTAAAAACACAGAAAAAGAGTGATGAGGAAACTTATCCATGAGTAAAATTTATCAATTTGAAGCAGAGTTACTCGATGGAAGTGTTAAATCATTTCAGGATTATGAAGGCCAAGTATTATTGATTGTGAATACTGCAAGTAAATGTGGTTTTACGCCCCAGTTTTCTGGTCTTGAAAAGCTCTATGAAAAATATAAAGATCAAGGATTTGAAATTCTAGGTTTTCCATGTAACCAGTTTGGTGGGCAGGATCCGGGATCAAATGAAGAAATTGCGACTTTCTGTCAAAAGAACTACGGTGTTTCTTTTACCATGTTTGCGAAAGTGGATGTAAAGGGATCTGAAGCACATGCCATTTTTCGTTATTTAACCAATAATAGCAAAGGTGTGTTGGGTAATGGGATTAAATGGAACTTTACCAAGTTTTTAATTGGGCGCGATGGACAAGTGTTGCATCGTTATGCACCAACTACTAAACCCGATGCCTTAGCGACAGATATTGAGGCTGCATTAGCGGCGAAATAAATATTGATATAAAAAAGGCTATAAAATTAAGGCGTGATGAAACGCCTTAATTTATCGATTGAAATTACAGGATATTCTTTAAACGTTGAATGACTTGCTCACATTGTTCAATGTCAGCAACCAGTGCCATGCGGACATGATTTTCTCCTGGATTGCCATGTAAGGTGTCTCGGGATAAATATCGGCCTGGTAGCACTTTAATATGGGCTTTTTCCATGAGCATACTGGCAAAGGCTTCATCATTGTCGACTTGTAGCCAATAGTAGAAACCTGCATCAGGTTTTTTTAATGCTAATAAGTGTCCGAGTTCATTTTGGAATAGTTCAAATTTAGCACGATAGAGTCGACGATTCTCTTCGACATGCGCTTCATCATTCCATGCTGCAATGGAGGCCAATTGATGTTGGACAGGCATTGCTGCACCATGATAGGTACGATATTGCAAATAAGGTTTTAATAATGCAGCATCGCCTGCTACAAAGCCAGAGCGCATGCCTGGTAGATTGGAGCGTTTGGAAAGTGAGTGAAAGACAATACAGTTTTTATAATCATGGCGGCCTAGTTCAGCACACACTTCAAGTAGCCCAACGGGTGCTTGATCAAACCAAAGCTCCGAATAGCATTCATCTGAGGCAATCACAAAATTGTATTGATCTGATAATGCAATCAGTTTCTTAAATTGTTCTTTACTGAGCACTGCGCCAGTCGGATTGCCTGGTGTACAGACAAAGAGTAAAGCTGTTTTTTCCCATACTTCAGCAGGTACAGCATCAAAATCACCGAGGTAATCATTGTCTGCTGTACAATTGATGAAATAAGGCTGACCACCAGCAAGTAATGTTGCACCTTCATAAATTTGATAAAATGGATTTGGCATCACCACATAAGGCGTATCTTCCCGTTTAATCAACGCTTGCACAAAAGAAAAAATAGCTTCACGTGTTCCAGAAACGGGTAAAATCTGTTGTTCTGCACTAATTTGCTTGAGCTTAAAACGTGTGCTGAGCCAGCTTGCAATGCTTTCACGTAGTTCTACTAGCCCTTTACTGTTAGGGTAGGTAGAAAGATGCTGAAAGTTGTCAATAATTGCTTGTTTGACAAAGTCTGGTGCTGGATGTTTAGGTTCACCAATAGACAATGGAATCAAGGGTAAATTTGCAGGTGTTACATTTTGGAAAAGTTGATTCAGCTTTTCAAATGGATAAGGATGCAATAAAGACAAACTGGAATTCATGGACGTAAATATCACTCAATTAAAGTTAATGTTGGCTACAGACTTGATTGGAGGCTTCATCTAAGGCAGATTTAAGCTGGCTTGCAAAGCGATCTGCTTCTATATCGCTCATGGGTAGGCCATCTTTTTTGGTGACATAGAAAATATCTTCTGCACGTTCGCCAAGCGTCGCAATTCTTGCAGAATGAATATCTAAGCCTTGTATCATAAACAAGCCACCAACTTTGGCCAGTAAGCCTGGATGATCTAATGTAGAAATTTCTACCATATTCTGCTTGAGAGCTGCATTTAAGCTAATTTCAACTTTATTTTCAATATCGAAATGGCGTAATTGTCGTGGAATGCGTCGTTGCATTAAACCAGGATATTGATCTGATTGACTGAGTGCCTTGACCAGCGCATCAATGACTGTTTGTTCGCGTTCTGGATCGGTGACCAAGGTGCCAAAGCGGTCCAGTACAACATAGGTATCTAAACTAAATGCTTTTTCTGCGGTAATAATCCGAGCATCCTGAACATCTAGATTCATACGATCTAAAACAGCAACCGTGGTGGCAAATAAGTTGGGTTGATCTTGGGTATAAATAAAGATTTGTACGGCATCTTGTGCAAATTTACGTTGCGCGCGCATCATGACCAACGGTGCTGAATTATCGCCATGCTTTAATATGGCACGAGTATGCCATGCAATTTCATCGGCCGTTTCTTTAAGGAAATAATCATCTCCTAGTTCTTGCCAGACTTTTTCGACTTCATCCAAAGAAAATTCATCAACCAGCATTTCACTGGCTGCAAATTTGGTGTCTTCAATCAGCATTTGATAATCCACAGGCCGGCCTAAACCTGAGCGGATAATATCACGGGCATGGGTATACAGTTGGCGCATCAAGGATGCGCGCCAAGTATTCCAAAGTGTAGGATTGGTGGCATTAATATCTGCAACGGTTAAAGTATAAAGATAGTCAAGATGCTCCATATCGCCCATCTTTTCTGCACAATCCTTAACAATATCTGGATCGGAAATATCTTTTTTCTGTGCAGTCACAGACATTTGCAAATGGTTTTGTACCAGCCATGCCACGAGGTTGCATTCACGTTCGGTAAAACCATGTTTCCGACAGAATTCTATGGCATCAGAGGCACCGAGTTCACTATGATCACCTCCACGACCTTTGGCAATATCGTGGAAAATTGCTGCTAAATAAACAATATCGCGACGGGCAAGACGTTGGAATACAGAGCTTACAACAGGGAAGTCTTTAGCAAACTCAGGTTCTTTAAAGCGATTTAAGTTGCGAATTAACAATAGTGTATGTGCATCTACAGTATAAATATGGAATAAATCATATTGCATCAGCCCCATAATTTGACCAAAAGCAGGAATATAATTGCCTAATACACCATAGCGTTTCATCGTCACCAATGTATCATAGAGTCGTTGCGGTGATCGAATGATTTGCATGAACAGGGCTTGGTTGACAGGATTGTTTCTGAAATCTTGATCAATACGTTTTGCGGCAAGTGTTAATAAACGTAATGTTCTGGCCCGAATCCCAATGATTTCTGGACGATTGGCAAATAAATAGAAAATTTCAAGGATTGCACTTGGATTTTCTGCAAATACTTTATGGTGTTGTACTGCTAATTTGCCATCGACCAGTTTGAAGTTGCTGTTGATTTCTTCAATATGGCGTTCATAGTTGGGTAATCGTGGTGTGATGACAGACTCATTAAAATAGGCCAGCAACATTTCATTGAGGGTGGAAACTTGTTGAGCCGTACGATAATAACGCTTCATAAACTGTTCAATTGGATAGTTTGGCGATTGATTTTCTTGGCGAGTGTAACCAAAATGTGCTGCAATATCGCGCTGGTAATCAAACAGTAAACGATTTTCATCGCGCTTGGTTAAGCGATGTAAATAATGACGAATTTCCCACAGGAAACTTTCTGCTTCTTCAAGTACGCTCAATTCAAATTCTGAAATAAAACCCAGATGGACTAAGTCATAAATACGGTTGACACGGAAATGCCGTTTAGCAATCCAACCAATTTGATTGATATCACGAATACCGCCCGGTGCGTTTTTAATATCGGGCTCTAAATTACTTTCAGTATTATTATGTTGATGATGACGTTTGGTTTGCTCTTCCATTTTGGCATCAAAAAATGTCTTATCTGTCCAAGTTTGGGAAACAATTTGTCGAGGCCATTTAGCCAGTTGACGGTTACCCGTAATTAGGCGTGCTTCAATCAGTGATGTCGCAACAGTTAAGTCATTGGTCGCTTGATGAATACAGTCTTGAATACTGCGTACACTGATTCCTGGTTTAAAATTACCAACATCCCACAATGAGGAGATAAAGGTTGAAATCAGTTGTTCCTCTTGTGGTGTAATTTCATGATCCGATAAAATCAATAAATCAACATCAGAGTAGGGCAGCATTTCTCGACGTCCATAGCCACCAACAGCAAAAAGACTTAAATTGGTTTGATCGAGTCCCGAATGTTGCCAAATAAACTCAAGCGCTTCATCAATGATGCTGGAGCGGGTGAGAATAATTTCACGAATCGATACGCCCTGATCGAAATACGCTTGAAGTTGATCTTCGATATCTGATCGCCATGCATTAATGGCTTGAATATCATGGTTATTTTCTGCGTAATTCAATAATGAAGGCGTATTGATCATGAATAACTACCCGTAAAATGATGTGATCAAATTAATTTTGTTGAACTTTGACTAAACTGGCAGCGTTGCGTGCTAATTCACGTGCTTGTTCTGTGGTTTCTGCACGAGCAGTGACAACTCCCATACGACGACGTTCAAAACCTTGTGGCTTTCCAAATAGGCGTAAATCTGTATTTGGATGTTCTAAAGCAAGATTTAACGCTGAGAATGATAGGTTTTGATCATCAATACCGGCATAAATAACTGCACTGGCTGCAGTGCTATGACGTTCGGTATTAATCGGTAAGCCTAAAATGGCTCTCGCGTGTAATTCAAACTCACTTTGGAACTGAGAAGCAAGTGTCACGAGGCCGGTATCATGTGGGCGAGGTGACACTTCACTAAACCATACTTTATCGCCTTTGACAAACAGTTCTACACCAAAAATGCCGCATCCACCTAAAGCTGCGGTGACTTTATGTGCAATTCGCTTGGCCTCAGCTAAAGCAGTCGCTGTCATGATTTGTGGTTGCCAGCTTTCTACATAGTCACCCGCTTCTTGGCGATGACCAATTGGATCACAATAGGCTGTTTGAATTTCTCCAGTGATTGCATGACGTGCACGTACCGTTAATAGGGTGATTTCAAAATCAAAATCAATTTGAGATTCAACGATCACTGTGCCCTGATTGACTCGACCACCTGTTTGCGCATATTGCCAAGCGGCATCGACTTCGGCAAAGCTTTTGACACGTGATTGCCCTTTTCCTGATGATGACATGACTGGTTTTACAAAATTTGGATAACCAATATCGTCACATGCAGCACGGAAAGAGGCGAGAGAGTTGGCAAAACGATAAGCTGAAGTTGGTAGCCCTAGTTCTTCCGCAGCAAGGCGACGGATGCCTTCACGATTCATGGTTAAGTTGACTGCACGGGCAGAGGGAATAATGGTGGCAATATTTTCTGCCTCGATATCCAGTAATACCTCTGTCGCAATCGCTTCAATTTCAGGCACAATCAGCTGAGGCTGAATCTGTTCAATCAGTGTTCTGAGTGCTGTGGCATCTGCCATATTTAACGTATATGAATAATGTGCCACTTGCATAGCAGGTGCATGATCATAACGGTCTGCTACATGTACTTCTACCCCTAATCGTTGTAAAGAAATGACCACTTCTTTACCCAATTCACCTGCACCTAAAAGTAAAACTTTAACTGCAGAAGATTGTAGTGGGGTACCAATAGTTACGCTCATGTAAATCATCCATGCTTGATTTAATCGGCTTTTAGCATAGCAGAACTGGATAGTGTGTTAAGTCTTCATTTACACAAATAAGTGATATATTTTAACAGTTTTTTTGATTCCAGTAATATTGGCATGGTGATGATCAGGATTGGTTAACTGAAGGGAATATAGGTATAAACCAAGCCATATGTTAATGCAGCGATCAGTGTGGCCAGCACAATCTTTTTAAATTTGAAATACAGCACGGCCAATACTACAAAGCCAGCCAGCATCGCAACACTTTTATTGGGGGTTGTTAATAGCGGAGGCAGTGTTGCAACAACTAACATGGAGCTAATCGCTGAAATTCCAATTGACCCTAAAGCAATTCTTAACCAAAGTGCGCCACGTTGTGGAGAGTTTTGTTTAAATTTTTCAATAATATAAAATGGTCCAAAACGCGAAGCAAAGTTAGCAAGACCAACAATTAAACCGACTAAGATAATTTCAAGATTCATGATGACCTCGGATCATGTCTTCATCGTGCTGTTTAAGGACATAATGTTTAAATAAACCAGCAATAATGCCCGATGAAATCCCAATAAAAATTGCAGCAGACAAATCAATCAAATAACAGGCAATCGCAGACACAATAATGGTGACAGCAACAATAAAGCTATATTTTTTATGAAAGGCTGCAAGTAAGAAACTTAAAAACAGAGCAGGTAGTAAAAAGTCTAAGGCAGCTTGTAGGAATGCAGGGAGGTTACTGACTTGATCTGCAAATAATCCTCCAAGTAATGAACCTAGTGCCCAAGACATCCAGCTACATAAACTTAATCCTAACATCCATGATTCAGACCATTCTTGACGACGTTGTGATAGTTTAATCATCCCTGAAGCAAATACTTCATCCGTCAATCCCCAAGACCATAGTGCTGTTTTCTTTAAATTTAATTTTCCGGGAATTAAATTGTATAAGGTGGGTCCATAGAGTAAATGACGAATATCGAGAGCGATCACGGTCAGTGCGGTCATCCAGATCGATGTACCACTGCCTAATAATGCCACAACCAGAAACTGGCTGGCACCTGCATACATCGAGCAAGAGAGGAATAATGCTTCCCAGGCAGTAAAGCCAAATTGTGTGGCAGAGACACCAAACGCAAATGAGACTGGAAGATAGGTGAAAATAATGGCTTGGCTATCTTTTGCGCCTTGCCAAAAACCCACGGATTGGGTTTTTGTGGTGTGGTGCTGCGACACGTTGCTTCCTAGGAGTATTTGAACAAATGTTAAAATGAAGATTGAGTATTGTACCCGAATTTACTAGCATATTGCCTGAATGTTTTGACAGTTGATCATGAAATGTTGAAGTTTATAAAAGCTGCATTTATGGCGAGTTCTTGGGTGATGATGGGATTATTTTTACAAGCCTGTGATCATCAGGAGGCGGATGAAAAAGTGGTGATTCAGCCAGCACCGAAGTTAACCAATGATGCAACCAGTTATGCACAAGCAGCATGGACGCTTATTAATGATGTTGATCCATTGGTTTATCAGCAAAAGGTGGATTTAATCGAAGATCAGGTAAGAAAGCCAGTGCGAAAATTAACCACTGATTGGCGTATTGAAGTTAAAATGACCGATTCGGTTACAGAAGGTAAATATGCGCTATGCCGTAAAGCATTACAGAGCTTGGATATTTGGGCAAGGCAAACTGTGGCAGAAGCGGGTGATGTAGTACAAAAACAAGCTGATTATGAGCGTGATAAAGCACAATGTAAAAATGCAATTGATCATCCTCAGTTGGGCAATACAGATCCGAAAAAGAATGGTGTATAGCTGATAAAGTAATACATATAATTTGAGACTAAACAGTGCATGATATGGCACTGTTTTGGTATGATAGACATAATTTTTTTATATAAAAAATATATAATTTTATAATTGTTATTTATTATCTTTATTTGATAATTTGGAATAAAATAATCAATATTAAAGTGTTTTTAAGTATATTATTTACTGTTTAATATGGTTTATTAAGATGAAAAAAGTATTATTTTTAACTATTTTTGTTTTCCTTGCTGCATGTCAGCAGATCTCTCAATTCAGTCCGCCTACAGTTAGTTTTGTTCAAAATCAAGAAGTTGCACCGTGTAGTAATGGTTTTGATGATGTCAATGTATGTCAATTAAAATCTTAGTGAAAGCGTAGCTGGTATATCATGCAAAAGATCTAGATAGAATGCTTTAGCAGATGCTGATTTTTTATTCATTTTATGATGATTGAGTGGGTCATGATACTGGTTAGTCATCGTCAGAAGAATAGATGACTGATGATTCATCAATCATGCCAAAAGAATGATCGACGGATAGTGTCTGTCACTTTATGATTATGACATAACCATAAAATACCACGGATGAGGTATAAACGCATGACGCGAATAGCACGATTATTGAGTCAATATGCCGCTTATCATTTAGAACCTAAAAATGTGATGACACATCTTTTGGGTATTCCGATGATTGTATTTGCTTTATTGTGTTTGACAGCACGAGCTGAATGGCAACTTTTTAATATCAGTATGACGCTGGCAGCACTGCTAATGATATTGGCGGTCATTTATTATCTTTGTTTAGATGGGATATTTGCATTGGTAATCGCCGTTATTTTTATCTTGATTTATCCTTATGCCTTGATGGTCAGTCATATGGCTTTAACTGATTGGTTATTCATCAGCATATTGCTGTTTATTGTCGGTTGGATCTTACAATTTTTAGGGCATTTTTACGAGAAGAAAAAGCCGGCATTTATGGATGATTTGATAGGGTTATTGATTGGCCCTTTATTTGTTGTGGCAGAGTTGTTTTTTTTACTTGGTTTAAGAAAATCATTGCAACAGCAAGTTTTATCACAGGCGAAACAATTGAGAGCGCGTATGGATCATTCTATCATTGGTGATGATCATCAATAAATTTACAGCCTAAAAAAGCGCCAATACTGGCGCTTTTTTATGTAGACAAGTGCTTATACATTAAAGCGGAAGTGTAAAACATCACCATCTTGTACGATATAGGTTTTACCTTCTAAACGCCATTTACCTGCTTCTTTTGCACCTGCTTCACCGTTATATTGAATAAAGTCTTCATATGCAATACATTCGGCACGAATAAAGCCTTTTTCAAAATCGGTATGGATCACACCGGCTGCTTGTGGTGCTGTTGCTCCTATTTTAACCGTCCATGCACGAACTTCTTGTACACCTGCAGTAAAGTAGGTTTGTAAGCCGAGTAGGCCATAACCTGCGCGAATGACCACGTTAAGACCAGGTTCACTCATTCCTAATGCATCTAAAAATTCAGCACGATCTTCATCTTCTAATAATGAAATTTCAGCTTCAATTTGATTACATAATGGCACGACGATGGCATTTTCTTCTGCAGCCAACTGACGTACTGCATCTAAGTGAGGATTACTTTCAAAACCATCTTCAGCAACATTGGCAATATACATGGTTGGTTTTAGAGTGAGTAAACCAAAACCACGCACCAATTTACGTTCATCATCATCTAAATCTGCTGCGCGAGCAGGTTTTCCTTCATCCAATAATGGCAAGATTTTTTCTAAAACTGCTTTGGTTGCAATCGCTTCTTTATCACCACTTTTGGCAGATTTAGCCAAACGAATGATCGCTTTATTGACGGTTTCTAGATCGGCAAGAGCGAGTTCAGTATTAATGGTTGCAATATCATCTAGAGGATCAATTTTCCCATTCACATGAATGACATTTTCATCTTCAAAGCAACGGACCACATGTGCAATAGCATCAGTTTCACGAATATTAGCCAAGAACTGATTGCCTAAACCTTCACCTTTTGATGCACCAGCGACTAAACCTGCGATATCAACAAACTCCATGGTCGTTGGTATTACGCGCTGTGGTTGCACAATTTCAGCAAGTTTATCTAAACGTAAGTCTGGTACTGGTACAATACCGGTATTGGGCTCAATGGTACAAAATGGGAAATTTTCTGCAGCAATAGCAGCTTTTGTTAATGCATTAAAAAGCGTAGATTTACCGACATTAGGCAGACCAACAATACCACAATTAAAACCCATGAAATGACTCACAATCTATGATCTAAGAATTATGGCTGATTTTACATGAAAGCCATGATAAAGTCAGGTCATGGCTTTTATCTTTGAAAAAATAGCCTGTATTGCTATTTCATCTTATTTGAGTAATAGCTGTCATTTAGGCGGATTTTTTATCAAAGATGGTATTAAACTTTACGTTTATCGAGTTGTGCTGACAATACATCACCAAAACTTTGTACCAACATCACCAAAATAATCAATACCACAATGACTGCCAACATGACTTGCATATCAAAGCGTTGATAGCCATATCGATAGGCAATATCACCTAAACCACCAGCACCAATGGCTCCTGCAATTGCAGATGAGTTGATCATGGTGACGACGGTAACAGTAAAACCAGCAACAATACCTGACAAGGCTTCCGGTAATAGGACATGCCAAATAATCTGTTTACGGTTACAGCCGATTGCTTGTGCAGCTTCAATTAGACCCGTATCAATCTCTCTTAAACTGACTTCAGCAATACGTGCAAAAAATGGCGTGGCAGCTAGGGTTAATGGAACAATAGCCGCCCAAACACCATAGCTGGTACCGACAATAAAGCGGGTAAAGGGAATTAACGCGACCATTAAAATTAAAAAAGGTACAGAACGAGTGATATTCACGATCCAACCCAAAGTTTGATTGATGCTTTTTGAGGGAGAAATCCCATGTTCTGCCGTACAGACAAAAATGATGGCCAAGGGTAAACCGAAGATAAGCGCAAAAAATGCTGAAATACCCACCATCAATAAGGTATCAATCGTTCCTGTAATCAATAAGTCAATCAGTGGTGACATAGCCCATGACCTCAATTTGTGCAATATGTTGTTGTAATTTTTTGCTGATTGCAGCGATATCGAGTTGATTTTGTTTAACCGCGATAATCAAATTGCCAATTAAATGACCTTGAATGGAATCAACATGACTTTGATACAAATGTACTGATGAATCAAATGCTGCAAAAATTTCTTTTAGATCAGGAGACTGATTTAGCTGTGCTTCATAACGCAGTTTTAAAATGGTCTGGCTATGAGGCTGTGCAGTTGGACTTAATTGAAATGGTAAGTCCAACTGTTCTAGATTTAAAAGTTCCTGAGTAATTTTTTGTTGGGGTCTAGAGAAGACTGACCATACGGGTCCTGATTCAACAATTTCACCTTGATCAATCACCACTACATGATGGCATATCTCACGAATGACTTGCATTTCATGGGTGATTAATACAATGGTTAAGCCAAGTTTTTGATTAATTTCTTTGAGTAAAGACAAAATGACCGATGTACTTTCGGGATCAAGTGCTGATGTTGCTTCATCACATAATAAAATTTCAGGGCGATGTACCAAGGCTCGGGCAATACCAACACGTTGTTTTTGGCCTCCAGAAAGTTGAGAGGGGTAATGCTGTGCTTTATCCGTTAATCCCACTAAATCAAGTACATCACTAACACGCTGTTGAATATCGCTTGGATGATAGCGGGCTATTTTTAAAGGTAATGCAATGTTTTCCCATACCGTTTTTGCTGACATTAAATTAAAATGTTGAAAAATCATGCCAATACGTTGTCGTAAGGCAATTAATTCTCTATGCGATAAATGTGATAACTCCTGTTGGTCAATTTGAATTGAGCCTGTGGAAATATCTTCTAGTCCATTTAGCGTGCGTAGCAAAGACGATTTTCCTGCACCACTTTTACCAATAATGCCAAAAATACGTCCAACAGGAATATCTAAATCAATATGTTTAAGTGCATGTACTTGCATTTCTTGTACTTGATAATATTTATTTAGATCACGAATACGGATATGTGGTCGACTAAAATCTACGGATGTGCCAAAACTAACCATATTTTTTCTCCTTTATTTCCAACCTTGAAACCACATGCCTTGACCAAAATCCCGATCTAAAATAGCGCGAACTTTGGCTGAGTTTTGAAAAGTCTTGACAAAAGTGGCCAGTTTTTGCTCTTTGTCTTGATAGTCCCGACGTGTGACAAATAAAATGGCAAATTTTTTGTCTATTGGATCAATAAAAAGTGCTGATTGAGGATCGGCAGCTTTGGCCAGTTTTAAATAGTGTGGAAAACCTAAAATTAAATCTGCCTCATGATAGGCTTGAGCTGTTTGTGGCCCTTCAACTTCGATAAACTGTAATTGTTTAGGATTATGGGTGATATCTGTTAAACGGGTAAATTCGTGATTTAGATCCTTAACATCAATTAAACCTGCACGTGCCAATAAATTTAGACCACGTGCCATATTAACTGGATCACTGGGAATCACTACTTTGCCATGTTGGGGAATATCCTCTAAATGCTGATATTTTTTTGAATATAAGCCCACATGACTTCCTGAACCTGCAGCAAAAGCATGTAAATCATAGCCAGTTTCGCGTATTGCATTGGCTAAAAAGACACTTTGCTGGAAAAAATTGGCATCAATATCACCGTGTTGTACTGCGACATTGGGTGCTTGCCAATCTGAAAATTCAATTAGTTCTACATCAATTCCTTGTGTTTTTACCTCTTCTGCAACACTGCGAAGTAAATCTGCATAAGGTGGACTAATGCCAATTTTTAACACTTGATCTGATGTTTGTTGCTGCATTGTTTTATAGGTGACTAAAGCGATGATGACCGCAATACTGACCACCGCTAAAGCCAAGAGTTGAATATTTTTCTTACCAATATTTGCCATAATCCAATCCTTAACTCCAACCTTTAAACCAAAGTTTTTCGCCAATTTCAGCATTCAACTGCTGTTTGACTTTGTCTGAATTTTGATAAATATCAATAAATTTTTTTAACTGTTGTGCTTTTTCTGGGAACTGTGTTTCATAGTCGTCCCGAACCACAAATAAAATGGCATAGCGTGTATTCTGAGTTTGATCTAAAACCAAGGCATCATTTGGATCAATGCTTTTTGCTAAACGTAAATACATCGGATAACTAAACACCAAATCGGCTTCATCAAGTGCACGAGCAGTTTGTGGTCCTTCGACTTCAATAAAATTGAGATTTTTGGGATTGCTCACAATATCGTTCAGATTGGATAAATGGTTGTCAGCATTTTTTAACTTGATGAGTTTGGCTTGTTGTAATAAAAGTAACGCGCGCCCTTGATTGACAGGATCATTGGGAATGACCACACGTGCACCATTCGCAAGTGCATTGAGATCTTGATATTTTTTGGAATATAAACCGACATGCGTTCCTGTACCAATTCCCAAAGGTTTGAGTTTAAATCCTGTCTCTTTTAATGCATTACTTAAAAAAGGTTGATGCTGAAAGTAATTAGCATCAATATCACCATGATTTAACGTGATATTAGGAGTATTCCAGTCAGAAAACTCCACTAATTTTACCTGTATACCCTGTTTTTTAGCTTCTTCTACCGCAACTTGTAATGGTTTGGCAAAAGGCGGGCTAATCCCAATGACCAGTTCGTCATGATGTGATTTTTTCTTTATGGTCCATGCGCTTAAGCCAATAATAATTGCAATTGCAACGATAGCGAGCATGATTAATTTTGATTTGGATTGATACTTTGTCATATTTTCCCTGTACAGATCTGAATTAAGCTCGATATTGTTGTGGCGTAGTTGCTAAATCGGCAGGCTTGGACGTATAGCGAAATTGTTGTACGGGATGGTGTGCTGCTAGACGATCACCTTGTTGAAAAAGTTTATGACGTAAACTACCTTGACTATAGTGTGTTTTATAACGGCCTCGTTGCTGTAATTCAGGAATCACATATCGAATAAAATCATGATGCGATTCAGGCGCAACAGTGCGAGTCAAATTAAAACCATCTATCCCTGTTTCATCCATAAACTGGATCAATTGTGTCGCTACAGAAGAACCACTACCTACAAAAATAGGATAACGACCACCGAGTGCATGTTGTTTTTTTAAATCGGCAAGCGTAACTTTTTGTTCTTTAAAGCGATGATTCACTGAGGCAATACTATTACTGGGTTGGTAGGGAATGACGTCTTGATCTTGATATTGTGCCAAGTCAAATCCGATTGAGCTGGAAAAATGAGCAATACCAGCTTCAGGACTGGCATAACGTAAATATTCCGCCAGTTTTTCCTCAGCCAATTGATCGGTTTCAGCACAAACCACGGCAATGCCGACTAGAAGTTTAATTTCATTGGCATCACGGCCGTGTTGACTGGCTTTATGACGAATTTTTTCAACCTGAGCCTTAACTTTTTCTGGTGTATCAGCACCAATAAACATTGCCTCGGCATGTCGGGTTGCAAAATCTATACCTGTTGCAGAAGCACCTGCCTGAAATAATACTGGTGTACGTTGAATAGACGGGGAGACCTGAAATACGCCTTCGCTTTGATAAAATTGTCCTTGATGGTGAATCGTATGTACTTTTTCAGGACGGCTAAATATGCGTTGCGTTTTATCGATAATGACAGCATCATCTTCCCAAGACCCTTCCCAGAATTTATAGCTGAGTTCGAGAAACTCTTCAGCTTGTTGATAACGTAAGTCATGTGCTTTTAAAGCATGTTGTCCGACCAGCTTTGCTGCACTATCCAAATAACCTGTCACAATATTCCAGCCAATACGCCCCTCAGTTAAATGATCTAAACTGGCAAAGCGACGGGCGAATTGATAGGGTGATTCATAGCTTAAATTCACCGTGATACCAAAGCCTAAATGCTGTGTGACCGCAGCCATGGCTGAAACTAAGGTACTTGGATCATGGCTAGGAAGTTGAATGGACTCCTTTAATGTAAGATCAATCCCTTGCTGGTAGACATCATAGGCGCCAGTAATATCGGCAATAAATAGACCATCAAATAACCCTGTTTCTAAGCTTTGTGCTAATTCAGTCCAGTAGCTTAACTGGTTAAAACGAAAGGATTCGTCGCGTGGATGAGTCCATAAACCATGATGAATATGACCTACACAATTCATGTCAAAGGCATTGAGTATTATTTTTTTAGGATTATGTTGTGTCATTATAATGTCCCTCTGCGTGGTGGTAATATGCCATTTAACACATATTGCCCAATAAAATAGTATTTCCAGCGCGAGGCATCATGTAGGGTATGCGTACGTGCATTACGCCAAAAGCGATCCAGCCCATCTTGACGTTGGCTGCCACGACTTCCTGCCAGCTCAATCAGTTTGGATGAAGTTTTAAGTGCAATGTCTGTACTGAGTGCCCGTACTTTAGCAACATCAATAGAGGCTTGAGCCACATTTTCTGCCGTGGTGGCTATTTTGGCAGCATCAATTGATTGTGCGGCTTGTTTTAATAACACTTCTGTTGCTCGAACATCGGCAATCATACGCCCTAACTCATATAAGCTAAGTGGGTCCTGAGTGGCCGCCGTTACCCCTGAATCAATCCATGGTCTTGCCTGCCGGATTCGTACTAAGGTTTCTTCAAAGGCTGCACGTGCAATCCCGGTTTCAATGGCTGCATGCATAATTTGTGCAAAGGGTCCCACAATGGTCGGTCGTTCAAAGGCCTCACTAAAGGGAATAATATCTTCAGCATCGACATGGACTTGATCTAATTTTACAGTCCCACTGCCTGTTGTACGTTGCCCAAAACCGCTCCAATCATCATGAATAGTTAAGCCCGCACTTTGACGTGGAATAAAGGCTAAAAATTCACGTTCATGTTGATCCTTAACCAATGTGGGAATACGGTGGGCAAATAAGCTCCCTGTGCAGTAAAATTTTTCACCATTGACACTAAAACCATCTGCCTTAGCCTGAATATGGGTATGACGGATACTGGCAGATTTGGTTTTAAACTCTGCTAGTGCATTGCCTAAACGAGCACCCTTGAGAATTTCGCCATATAAACGTTTTTTTTGTGCAGCACTTGCGGTATTGCGTAAAACTTCTAATGCATAAAAATGATTTTGCGGAATTTGTCCTAAAGAACCATCAATACCACTGATTAAAGCAATAATTTTAGCTACAGTAAGGGTCGAAACCTCAGCTCCTCCATATTCTTTGGGCACGGTAATGGCCCATAAACCGGATTGGCTAAATGCAGCGACCTCTTTAAAGGGTAAAATACGCTGCGCATCACGTTGAACGGCATTAAGTTTAAACTGTTCGGCTAGAGTATGTGCAATCTCTAAAGCTTCAGCATCATTTTTGATTATATGAATAGTGCTGAGCTGATCTAGATCAAATTGAAGTACATTTTGGTATGAAGTCATGATGATATTCCTTAAATCCAGGCATGTTTTGCAGGTAATTTATGATTGAGGTAATACTCACCAAGTGCATGTAATTTCCAGCGAATCGGGTCATGTAAGGTATGAACACGTGCATTGCGCCAATGCTGATCGAGGTTATGCTGTTTTAAACTGGCACGACTTCCTCCCAATTCCAGTAGTTTTTCTGAAATTTGTAAGGCAGCATCATTGGCGTATACTTTGGCTTCAGCGACTAAAATTGAGGCTTGCGCTGCATCTTGTGCTGAGATCTGTTGCTGTTGATCAAGCTGATCTAAATATTCCGCTGCTTCATCTAGCAGTAGCGTGGCAGCATCAAGAATAATTTTTAGTTTGCCGACCTCTTGTAAGGTATAGTGTTCTTGACTGGCTTTATCGACACCTGAATCAATGATCGGACGAGCCTGATGTATCGCTGTTAATGTCGCTGTAAAAGCAGCTTCAGCAATACCAACATCAATAGCCACTTGTAATAACTGTGAATATGCACCACGATAAGTTGGCTGTTGAGTGAGAAGGCGCTCATCAAAAATCAGTAAAGGATTAACCGCTACCTGTTGTAGTTTAATACTTCCACTGGAGGTAGTACGTTGACCAAAACCATCCCAGTCATTGAGTAGTGTAATGCCAGGACTATGTCGATCAACAATGGTTAACACCACATGTCCTTCAGGATGAATGGCTTTAATGGCTAACCAGTCCGCAAAATGACTTCCTGTCGAGTAAAATTTTTCACCATTTAATCGATATTCACCTGCAGTAAAGTCAAGTGTGGTAGCAAGGGTCTTGCTGTCTTTGGTATTTTTTTCTGGCCCGCCATTGGCTAAGCGCTTGCCTTGTAAGATCTCATTAAAGATAAATGTTTTTTGTTGATTTGAGCCAATTAAATCAATGACATTTAATAATGCAATTTGATTTTGGGGAATTTGCCCTACGCTTGCATCTGCTTGAGATAAGATTCTAAATACCTGTGCCAGTGTTTTATTGGAAACAAAAGCACCACCATATTGTTTTGGAATACGTATTCCACCTAAACCTCGTTGACTGAACAACTCTATTTCAGCCCATGGCAAGATCTGTTCTTGATCACGACGGTTACGATCTTCAAGAACAAAGTCAGCAACTTGATAGGCCGCATTGATTGCTTCTTGATCATTTTCAATAATTTGCACATTTTTATTGGTGAATAACGTCATCACATGACACCTCTTAACAATGTCAAAAAAATAACGTTCATTACTTAAAAAATTAAATGCTTGTTTATGATTTGATTATCAAAAACTATGTTTAGCAAAAAAAAAGATTAGTTATATGCTAATATCTATAAGCTAAGCTTATGAATTTTATCGTATAAATAAATTATTGAGACTATGGAATAGAATTTTAACTGGCCTATAGCAGTTTTTAAGATAAATACACTGCAAAATTATATAAATCTGATTAAGTCAAAGCCATGATGTGCATCAGCTATTTTGCCATAAGCTTTTGCATTTGATGGTTGTTATGATGCTGAAAACAAATTTAGTTAAAGTGCTAAGCCAGCTATCGGTACTTTATTTCGATATATAAAATGTGTAAATTGCAGACGCAAGTTGAATAGATGACAAATTTGCTGATGGTGTTTGTTGAGCTCAATCACTTAAAGTATCCAATCACTCACCGATTTGATCGGAAAGAATGGGGTATGATGCATTTCATGTTGTTGCACACCAAAGTTAAGCCGTTCAATACCACAATCATTCGGAGAATGTATGCGTGTTTTATACCAGTTTCCTTTATCACATTTCTGTGAAAAAGTCCGATGGATGCTTGATCATAAAGAACTGGAATATGTTGCACATAATTTGGCACCTGGTGTGCATCGCGCATTTGCCAAGCTAAAAACAGGGCAATATAAATTACCTATTTTGCATGATCAGCAGGCATGGATTGCAGATAGTACAGAAATTGCGTTGTATTTGGACCGTAAATATCCTGAGCATGTGTTACTCAGCTCGAAGTTAGCTTTAAGAGAACAAGCTCTGGCATTAAATCATTTAAGCAATGATTTAGGACGACATGTAAGACGTTGGGTGCTATCACATACTTTAGATACAAGTGAACAATCTATTGATTTATTAATTGGTGAGAGAGGCTATTTACGACAGTTTGAAAAATATAGTAAACCGTTAATTAAAACTTTAGTGGTGAAGGGTTACCGTCTAGATCCAGATACAGTTGCAGCGTCTAAACAACAGCTTGATTTGTTCATTCAGCAATTAAATCAACGATTAATAGATCATCAAGGGCAATACCTGGTCGGAAACTGTTTGGGATTGGCTGATATTGCAATTTGTTCCATGCTGGCGCCTTTATTGGCAATAAATGGAACGCCTTGGGAAAAAGAGCAAGATACCCATCGTTCAATTTTATTGCAAGATTATAAAGCATTTCTTGAGGATTTGCCTTTAGGGCAATATGTACAACGTATTTATCGTGATGAGCGTAATGCCCGTGTTGATTGGCGTGGCGTATAACTTGTAAGCTATAATTGATGAATATGAGATTGATTTAATGCTTATAGCAAGTACGAATTTTAGATTCTCGCTATAGTTGCTGATAATTTATGAAGGGCATAAGTGTTGTAAAGGTAGTCGTTTTACATTTTTAAATAGTATAAATATAAGGTATTAAATATTTTTCTCAGTATACTTAAATCTGATGCATCGAAAAATGAAGGCGTGATTATGGAATTAGATCGTTTCGATAAACATATTTTAGAGATTTTAACGTATGAAGATTTAAATCTAAATGAATTATCTGAACGAGTAAATTTGTCTGTAAGTTCTGTACATAGACGTATCAAGAACTTAATTGATTTAAAAATTATTTCGGCTATAAAGCGTGATATTAATTATCAGAAATTGGGTTTTAGTTTACATGTTATATTACAAGTCTCCCTAAGCAAACATGATACAGATACTTTTGCAAAATTTTTAGTTGAATTGGAAAATATTCCTGAAGTGATTAATGCTTTTTTAGTCACAGGACAAACGGCAGACTTTTTAGTTGAAGTTGTGGCAAAGGATATGGAAAATTATAGTGAAATTTTATTAAAACGTATTGGTAAAATTGAACATGTGGTGGCATTACATTCAAGTTTTGTGATCAAGCAATATGATGTACTTAATAGTCATGGGTTATTGAATCGCGTTTAAGCTAAATTATCATACTGTCATGTTGCTACTGATAGGGCTAGCGCAACAGACAGATGGTGTTAAATAAAAACGCATCACTTGATGCGTTTTTATTTATGACATTGGTTCATTGTCAAATGAATTAACTAGATCCCTGAGCCATGCATGAATAGCATTTGATATAGCTCATTAAGCATCTAATTCTGCCAAAACCTCATCACTAAATTCAACATTGGTATAGACGTTTTGTACATCGTCCAAATCTTCTAGCATATCAATCATCTTAACAATTTTTTTCGCTTGATCGATATCCGAGATAAATGCTTTAGTTGAAGGGCTCATCACTACCTCAGCATTATCTGACTTTAAACCAGCATCATGTAAGGCATCTTGTACTTCACCAAAAGATTCTGGTGTCGTGATAACAAGGATTTCATCTTCATCAACTTCAATGTCTTCTGCACCTGCTTCTAGGGCAACATCCATGATTTTATCTTCTAAAGAGACATCTTCAAAAGTGATTTCACCACGTTTGGTAAACAGGTAGGCCACAGAACCAGACGTTCCTAAGTTACCGTCTGTTTTAGAAAAACAGTGGCGTACATCAGGTACAGTACGATTAAGATTATCCGTCATGGTTTCAACAATAACGGCTACACCGCCTACACCATAACCTTCGTAAGTAACTTCTTTTAAATCGTCATTATCTTCGCCACCTGCACCACGTTGAATAGCGCGATTGATAGTATCTCGTGTCATATTGACAGATAATGCTTTTTCCACAACAGCACGAAGGCGTGGATTACTTGCTGCATCTGGACCACCAAGTCTGGCAGCAGTTGTTAACTCACGAATGTATTTGGTAAAAATTTTACCACGACTCGCATCTTGTTTGGCTTTACGATGCTTAATATTGGCCCACTTGGAATGACCCGCCATGCGAAATATGCTCCTTGTAGATTGGCTTAATGCCGATCAAATAATAAAAATTCTATCATAAGCCGCTTTTTTTGATAACGTGCTTAGTCTTTAGAATGTGTTGAATCTGAGTTTATTTTAGGTTCTGGAATAATAATCTCTAAACCCACATGTTCTAGATATAATTGTTTAATTAATGCTAAATCTTGATCAAGTTCATTGGGATAAATTTTACCAAAAATTCCGCCTGCTTTATGTTTTGAATCGGCATACATTAAGATAATAGGGACGTTGGCAGCTTTGGCAATATGCCAAAACCCTGTACGGATAGGTTTACGATTTTCGCCATTTTTGGCACGTGTTCCTTCGGGTGCAATGACTAAATTAAAATTTTCATGTGTTGCAAAAAGTTCAACCATTTGTGCCACAATATCTTTATTGGCTTTTCGATCCACTGCAATACCACCAATGATATTTAAAATTGGCTTGAGTGGGCCTTTAAATAATTCTTTTTTGATTAAAGTATGAATTTTAATATCATAAATTTGAAATAATGCCAGCGAAAGTACGGAGTCCATCATGGAGGTATGTTCAAATCCGATAATGACCTGTTTCTTTTCCAGAAGATCTTTTTCTACATGATAAGACCATCCAGAGAGTTTAAATGCTGTTTCACCAATAAATTTCTTGAGCATATGGAGGAAGAGACTAAATTTAGAAAATTGTGATACTTTCGTCTTGTTTTAAGCTGTCGTCAATTTATATTTAAGCACTTCAATTATTTATGCCTAAAAATTAAACAAAAATGATTAAAATTCAAGATTATATTTAAAAAAATTAATCAATTAAACTATGTAACATAACATAAAAATAAAGTGCTTGATTTATAGCTGGCTACTCATGGTCACGTGGATGAGCGTTATGTTGTACTGTGGGATAAGATATAAATACGCATTTAATCGTTTTTGGCTATCTAAAAATATAAAATAAATATCAAAAGGATGTATTTTTTGCTGTTCAAATGATCAAAAAGTTATTAGACTTTGGTCGTATATGGCCATTCATCATTTTTAAACATGACGTTTAATTGGGTATAGGGGAATATGATGAGTTATCTTTCTGCTTTGTTACTTGCGCTCATTATTTTTTTATTGATTGTTTTGTGGTCATTGATTGAAGTATTATTAGAAAAGCGTAAAGCGCGTCTTTAATTTCTAAAATTTTATAACAAACTGTTTTATTTATAATTAATTTTTATATTGCTATTAAATTGGCAGAAATTATAAATTGTTGTTCAATCTATATTTATAGGTGTTAAAACAAGATTGATTGTAATCAAAAATTCTTAGGTAATTGAATATCATCATATTAATATTGATGATCAATTGTTCAGTTATTCACTTTGGCTATTGTATTTGGCGTTAACTTTAGTTAGTATTCTTAGCCGTTAAGCAAGTTAAATAAAACCAGTTTAACATATCGGGCCTATAGCTCAGTTGGTTAGAGCAGCGGACTCATAATCCGTTGGTCCACAGTTCAAGTCTGTGTGGGCCCACCATATAAAACAACCACTTACGTGCATTAATCGTAAGTGGTTTTTTGTTTTTGCATTTTAGTAAGCATATGGTAAGCAAAATAGATCAACCTTAATAGCTAAAAATTAATCTAGAATGAACTGACCAGTAAGATTCGATAAAAAATCATAATTATTATTTTCATTCTTAAGTTGCTCTCGAATCGTAGGAAGTAATCCAAGTACCTCAAAATGCTTAAATATCTCAAACTCTTCTAAATCCGAAAATTTCATTGGTTTCATATGGATTTGACATATTTTCAAAAAGAAGATGCTTTCTAAACAAAAAATACTAATTATGGGTTCCAAATTACAAATAAAAAAAACTATACAATTATCAATTTCTTGTGAGTCCAAGGCAAATCTCGCAACGTAATATGAATACAAGATATAACTATAGAAATCTAAAATATTTCCATATTTTAAAAATTCATCCTTATCGAAACATTGATCAATATAAAATCTTCTTGGGTCAATAATTTTTACATTATTAATAGCTTGTATACTTGATTGCTCTAATTTTTGTAAAAAAATATCAAGGTCGGCTTTAGTATTTGGTCGTGTTTTAAAAAATTCCAAATTGGATGTTTAAAATATAAGCTTGCGTTATCGATTACTTTATCAATTCTAGCTAACTTAACTGCATTGGGTTTGGTTTCACCTTTGGCATATTTATACCATATCCTGGATTCCGCTTGATTAAAGTGATGCCCGACTTTATTAGGATTTGTATGATAGGAGTTTTGAACCGTACCGGGTTTGTCGGAGAGTCAATATTCTGAGTGAGAAGCACTGCTTCGCAAGGTTCGATGACAAAATTAAAATATACCCCTGAAATCAGAGAAAGAGCGGTTCAATTATTGATTGAATCTGAAAAAGATTATCCATCGAATTGGGCTGCGATCACAGCTATTGCTCCTAAAATCGGTTGTACTCCTGAAACACTACGTGTTTGGTATCAAAAATATTTAGATAAACAAAATCCAGTTAAAGTACAGCAGCTTTCAGACCAAGAACGTATCAAACAACTCGAAGAGGTGTGCAATATCTTTCCATTCGCTATACCAATCGTTTAGAAGCAGCAAATTTACGAGCATCAGTCGGTACGACTGGTGATTCATACGATAATGCTTTGGCTGAAACAGTGAATGGCTTATACAAAACAGAGGTGATTGAATATCTAAAAGCAGATTGGCAAGGTTTAGCAGATGTACAACTTGCGACACTAAACTGGGTAGATTGGTTCAATAAAAAGCGTGTAGTGCACTGGGTTATGTATCGCCTTTTGAGTTTGAAGCAATGTACTATGATAAGATTAACCCGTTAGGTCAGGTGGCCTAACTTAAATAAAAAAGTCTCCGACAAACCCGGTACGGTTCACAGCTTAAATCATGCATTAAAGCTACTAAATATCGTTCATATAAAGGACAGATTGGTAAAATTGCAGACAATATATTACAGCGCCAATTTGAAGCAGAAAAACCTAATCAAAAATGGGTTACAGATGTGACTGAATTTAAGGTTGTTCATGAAAAACTCTATCTGTCGCCCATCATGGATTTATTTAATGGTGAGATTATTACTTATCAAATTAAATGCAGGCCCATATTCGGATTAGTAAAAGATATGCTACAGGAGGCTTTAGACATGCTTAAACCAGATGAAAAGCCTTTAATTCACTCGGATCAAGGGTGGCAATACCAAATGAACCATTATCAAAAACAGCTTGCCGAAAAGGGATTAATACAAAGTATGTCACGTAAAGGTAACTGTTGGGATAATGCTGTAATGGAAAGCTTCTTTGGAACTCTAAAATCTGAATGCTTCCACGGGAAGAGATTTAAGTCAATTGATGAATTGGAGAAAACTGTGAAAGAATATATTCACTATTACAACTATGAACGAATTAAGGTTAAATTGAGAGGACTGAGCCCTGTACAATACAGAATTCAGTTATTAAAAGCTGCGTAATCAATCGTCTAACTTTCGGGGGTCGGGTCAATTGCTTGGTGGACACTATCGCGAGCTTCTTGAGTGAGAAAAAGGGTGTTCAGCGGATACTTACGATCTATATAGAATTGACTTCTCTAATAAATAAAATTTTTCGAGTGTAAATATTCAATTTCTAAATACCCCCTCATAAAAAATGTACTTACTCCCTCTAAGAGCCTTCAAAAATCGCTTGCTCTTAAAGTGTTTCCTAATACCAATTTAAGGCTGATGGTGCTACCCATCATCCATCCAGTAGGTGAGTGTACTCCCTACATAGGCTGAGATACGATTCACACACGATTTCAGGTTATATTCAAATACTTTTTTTATCTAAATAAGCATTAAAAGTTCCAAAATGATTTTTAACTTGAGATTTTATATTTTTAGATTGAAATACATCAGCTACTCGATACGCATAACTAAGATAATTTCTTTTCCCTATATAGGTAAATCTACTATATAAAGTTTTCATATACATTTCTTGGTTATTATGCCTATTGTAAAATTTTAATTTTCCATAATGTGTAGATCTCATTCGTATAGCTTTTCTTAATTTATAATGAAGTTTAGATAATCCAGTTTCTCTTAAAAACACATTATCTCCATCAAATAAAATACCCAAATACTGTAATTGATTAGGGGTGTTAAAAGTTGGTGGATTATTTAACTTAATCTTTCCATCTCTGAATATTATCTTTTGTGTCTTTTTGTTATTAATCTTTAATTTTATTTTTTTTATTTCATCAAAAATAATATTAAAAATATCAGAAGAATAACTTTCATCTACTATAAATATCATATCATCACAATATCTGTAGTACCTTCCATTCAAATCATTAATTATTTTGGATATTTTTTTATCGAAATCCATCATATAGATATTAGATAACATTCCACTTATTGGAGATCCCTGAGGAATCCCCTTATATTTTAAATTTTTCTTTATTAAGTTATTTTCTCTAACTTTTTTACGAAAATCTTGAATATCACATAGCCTATCTAATCGTCTATGTAATGTTCTAGAATTTAATGATAATCCTAAAACTTTATATAAATCTTTTTTATCAACATAAGAGTATTTTGTTAACGATTTATAAACTTGATAATGATCTTTTGGTAACTTTTCTTCTTCTAATAATTTAATCCAATTATTCTTTAAAATTTCATGATCTAAATTATCAAAAAAACCTGAAATATCTAAACACAGAACAAAACAATTTCCCTTTTTTCTAATAAAATCAAATACATTTCTAGCAAAATGAATATTGCATAAAGATTTTTTATTTCCTGAATCATCTATTTCAGTAATCTTTCTGAATGCAGTAATATTTGATTCTAAATTGTTCTTTAATAAGTAATCTAAATAATTATATTCCAAAATCTTAGAATAATAAGCATAGATATTCCCATCAATATGACTTGGGAAATTAATTGATCTTAATTTATTTCTATAACTATTTTTATCAATAACGCGTTTTAATTTACCATCAATATAAATAATTTTTTTATCTTTTTTACTAATTTTTTTTCTTTCAATGAATAAGATATAGTTGGGAAAAAAGAATGAATTGCAATTTCTTCCTTATTTGATACATATTCAAATATTTTTTTATTCGATTTCTTTTTATCAAAATGTAGATAATTTCTAACTTTGTTTCTACGTTCAAAAAAATTAATATCAAGAGTATCTGGAATCATAAATTTTGCCAACTTCGAGGGGTTTGAGTGCTGCAGTCATTTACCTTTTTCAAGGTTACCCCCCCAAAGTCTACTGAGAATTTCTCCCAGACTAAACTGAATGAAATCCCCCTCCTAAAACTTAGCGCAGCGAAGCATACGTTAGGAGTAGATATATGATCTTACTATTCATCAGACTGTTTATCATGTATTGGATTGATACAGACACAACAACACTAGACGAGATATTGATGTACTCTTTAAAGATGACATTAATATCGAGATTGACATATCAAACCTTATTAGCAATATAAAAATTCTAATAAGCAAGCTCTTCAGAAGAAAAACAATTATATTTTACATAAAAAAAATAAAAATAATAGTATAAGGTAATGATTAATATAAATTACTAAAATCAATGCATATTATAAATCAAAATTAATACTATGTTTCTACTCACCCTAAGTGAACTGTACCGGGTTTGTCGGAGACATGACTTAACGAGTTAGTCTTATCATAGTATATTGCTTCAAAATCAACAGACGACATATAACCCAATGCATGGTGTACACACTTTTTATTGAACCAATCTACCCAGTTTAGTGTCGTAAGTTGTACATCAGCTAAACCTTGCCAATCTGCTTTTAAATATTCAATCACTTCTGTTTTGTATAAGCCATTTAGAGCTTTCTGAATTAGAATGTAATTTTAGATTTTCTAAAATTAACATAATACACCTTATACGAAATTTTAAAAATAAATCTATCTTTTTGGTAATTAACAAAATTTAAAAATTTCGTATAAGCATCATTATGTTAAATAGTGGTAAAACCGATTAGATAAAACAAATCAATTTCTTATGCAAATCATTATTATTTATTCTTAAAATTTATTACATTTATAATTAGTATTATCTCATCAATGTTTTAAAAATTAATCATGCTAAATAAAAGCAAAGAACCTCAATCATTATTAAATGACTATGTATTTATAAATAGTCAAAACTATTCTATTGAGAAAAAACCTAGTGCAATGCAGTTCTTTTTTACCGAGCTCAGTATTTATTTACTCATCTCACTAGGGCGTGTCCTCATTTGAAGAATAATATTTAAACGCCTAGAATTAAGCTCTACTTTATCTCCATTTCAATATTTTTCAATGGCACGTACTTTTCTCACAGATGATATTTGGCAACAGATTCAAGTAACAATGAAATTTCATGGTTGCTATAGCTCAAAGAACAATAGAAATATTATGGAAGCTATTTTATGGAAACTACGCACAGGTGCGACATGGCGTGATATTCCTCAAGAGTTTTGCCCTTGGAAAACTGCTTATAACCGTTTTAATCGCTGGGCTATGAAAGGCTTATGGGATAAATTTTTTTCAAATTACGAGGCGAATGGGTATTCATTGATGGAAGCTACATACGCGCGCATCAGCATGCAAGTGGAGTTCGGCATGGCTTCGAGCGTGCAATTGGACAATCTCGTGGAGGACTCACAACAAAGATTCATCTTGCAACCGACGCGAATGGATTACCGATTGATTTTAAAATCACTGGGGGTGATGTCCATGACAGCCAAGTTGCAGAACACCTCATAGATCTAATTGAAACAGCAGATTATTTAATCGCGGACAAGAGATATGATTCTGAACATATCAGGAAGTCAGCTAGAAATCGAAAAATGATACCTATTATTCCATTAAGATCAAATAGTAAGAAATTCAATCCTGATTTTGATAAGTACTTATATCGCTTAAGACATTTAGTTGAGAATACCTTTGCAAGATTAAAACACTTCCGTGCGATAGCAACTCGATTTGATAAACTCGCACGTAATTATCAGTCTATGATTTATATCGCCTGCATGTTCATTTGGTGTAAATCTAAATGAGGACACGCCCTAGTCAGGCAAAAGTATTTGAAAAATAAATGCTTTTAAAAATTAAAGTCCCTAGAATTTAGGGACTTTTTTTATAGCTCATTAATTTACTTAATAACTGGCTTAAATGAGCTTATAACGCTTGATCCGATAAGCAAATTGAGCACGTGTAAGTCCTATCTTTCGTGCAGCCTTTGTTACATTATATCTCGCTGAAATTAACGCATCCTTATACACATCGGCCTCACTCTTAATAGGCGAATATTCTACTCCTATCTGTGAAAACTCATCTAAGGCCTGGTTGTTTTTTTGAGGAGTGATGGATTCCTCATTCAATCTACCATTTTCACCGAGCGAGAACGTATTAGTTTTGTTAGTGATTTCCCCACCTCTAAATAAATGATGAATATCAATTGGATGATCTGGATCTACCATAATTACAGCACGTTCAATCAAATTTTCTAATTCACGTACATTACCCGGAAAATCATAATTCAATAGCGTTTTAAGTGCTTGTGAGGTAAATCCTGGAATTTTTCTTTGATAAAGATGACAAAATTGCTTTAAGAATGCTTCCATTAAAAGTGGTATATCATCGCGCCGTTCTTTCAAGGGAGGTAGACTAATCGGAAAGACATTTAATCTAAAGAATAAATCTTCACGGAATCTTCCCGCTGCAACTTCATCTCGAAGATCCACATTAGTCGCTGCAATTACCCTAACGTCCACTGGAATCAGCGTTGTCCCACCGACACGTTCAATTTTCCGTTCTTGTAATGCTCTTAATAATTTTCCTTGAGCAACAAAACTTAAAGATGCAATTTCATCCAAAAAAAGAGTTCCTCTTTCTGCACGTTCAAACCGCCCAGGCCGAGAAATTGAGGCTCCAGTAAAAGCTCCACGTTCAACACCAAAGAGTTCTGACTCAATTAAAGTATCAGGAATTGCTGCACAGTTAATCGCAATGAAGGGGTCATTTGCACGCAGGCTGATCTTATGTAAAGTTTGTGCAAAACGTTCTTTACCTACACCAGAAGCACCTATAAATAAAACCGTTGCTTTCGTTGGTGCAACACGCTCAATGAGATGTCGTGCTGTGCTAAATGCTGTTGAAATACCAATCAAATTTTGAGTTGGGGAAATTGGCTCTTGAACAATTGTATCTTTAATAACAACCGATTGATTATTCAATTTACTTTTTGACATTACATAGTTCTGCCGGATTTGTTTTGCAGAAGCATCTGGTTGAAAATAATGCAAATCCTGCTCAATATCATCCCATTCATCTGCTGGTTTGCCAACAAAACGACAATATTCTGCACCTCGAGTTCGACAATCTAGCTCTCGGTAAACAATCCTTTTCCCCATAAAAGCACTAGCATAACCACTAGCATAACCGACCTGCATCCAACAGCTAGTTTCAGTACCTATGCCAAATGCAGAAATATGTTCATCTGCTTCGTGAGAATCTTTCAAAATAAGCTCGGAGAAAAATTTCCCTGTTTCAATATCGAATTCCGAAGATTCTGAGTGTGGTCGAATTAATCCTGCTATACGAAGTGTTTGTGCACCGAGAGCAAATGTTTCAGCAATATCCCTACCAGAATTAATCTTCATGATCTTTTCTGCATTATGGAAGCCACTGCTATAAGCTACACGTGTCAGAATAGACCGTGCTTGTTCTTGACCAACGGAAGCAATCAATTCACGTCTAAGCGCTCCAAGTGCAGAACATTCCCAAAGAACAAGCCGTTGGTCTCCAAACCATATACGACCATCCTCAGGTGAAAAAATAAGTTTATCGGCTATTGCACCTAATTGTGGTGGCATGCTTGGATGAATACTAACATTTTTATGGGATCTAATATTCTTTAGAGCCGATCTTTCCATGATAAAGCCTATATAAGTTTTTAGGTGGATCCATCCACTGTTGATAATAATTTAATCATAAAATTGTGATTTTTTCATCATAAATTTATCAATCATATTTTAATTAAATTAATATAAATTGTTGATTTAATTATATATTTATAATTGGCACAGCTCTTGCTACATAGATATTGGGATTAATATGAACTCAAAAGGACTTTTATGCTTCAGGACAAAACGATCATTGTTACAGGTGCAGCTTCTGGCGTAGGTGCAGCAACAGCTTCACTACTTGCATTACAAGGGGCTAATGTCATCTCTGTAGATATCAACCCACCTACAAATCCAGTTGGAGAGTTTTATCAGGCTGATTTATCTAATAAAGCTTCAATTGATCAGCTTTTAAGTGCTTTACCATCAGGAATTGATGGCTTAGCAAATATTGCTGGTTTACCTCCCACTAAAGCTGCCGAATCGGTCATTGCTGTGAATTTGGTGGGATTAAAATATTTAACTACGGGATTGATTCCAAAATTATCAAATGGCGCTTCGATCGTAAATATTGCTTCACTAGCAGGTATCGGCTGGCCGGAAGCCAAAAATTCGATTGACGCTAGTGAAAATCTTACATTTGAAGTTATTCCAGATTTTTGCAAGACATATGGAGTTATTGGTCCACGCAGTTATTTCTTTTCCAAAGAAGCTTTAATTGTTTGGACAATGAAAAATCGATGGACATGGCGTGATCGCGGCATCCGTATGAACAGTGTTAGTCCTGGTCCAGTCGATACACCAATTCTGAAAGATTTTCTTGAAACCTTGGGTGCTCGAGCTGAAGAAGATATGCGAATTATGGACCGTCCAGGTACACCTACGGATATTGCACCTGTAGTTGCATTTCTTATGACTGATGGCTCAGCGTGGATTAGAGGAACAAATATTCCTGTTGATGGTGGAATGTATTCTCATGTGCAATGCCAAGTACATGGATATACCACTTAGAACAGTAGAGTAAAACTGTGGCAAGGATTATGCCATTGAAGTAACAAAAATATGGAAAAAGGAAAAATTCTGTATGAAAAAAACATATCAAATTATTAGCACTCAAAGTAAAAGAACGAGTCTTATCTTTGCATGTACTTTAATGTTATCAACCACAGTCATGGCTACAGAAAATGGCGGTAGTATGTATAACCATGGTGGCGAGAATTTCAATATTGGTGCAATGCCTCCAACTGGTACTTATTACATGTTATACGGTGGATATTACCATGCGGACAAATTGATGGATGATAAAGGTAAAGAAATTCCCGTTGATTTTGATATCAAAGCAACATCACTTGCTGCACGTATAGTAAAAGTCACTGATTTACATTTCTTAGGTGGCCAATTTGGCTTTTATGGCATTTTACCTTTAGTCGATCTTTCGGTCAAAGTAGCAGGCGAATCACAAGATAAAACAGGAATTGGTGATGCCGTTTTAGGAGCAGGTTTAGGCTACCATTTATCAGACAAATTGCACTATGCCTTCAGTTGGGATCTTGGTCTACCTATAGGTAATTATGACAAAAATAATCTAGCCAACCTGGGGCGTAATTATTGGACGTTGCAAAATGTCTTTGCTGTCACATATCTACAATCTCATGGTTTAAATGCTGACCTTAAAGTCATGTATGACATTAATACACGTAATAAAGATACTGATTACCGTTCAGGTCACGAATTACATACTGATTTTGCAATTGGTTGGGGATTCGGTAACGGTTGGACAGCAGGTTTAGGTGGGTATGCCTATCAACAAGTTACTGATGACAAACAAGCTGGCCAAACGATAGATAACAATCGTGGACGTACCATAGCGATTGGCCCTTCATTGAAATATGACGCGGGTAAATGGTTTGTAACAGCTAAATATGAAAAAGAGTTTGAAGTTCGTAATCGCGCTGAAGGTGGTGCTTTTAAATTAAAAGCAATTTTACCTTTTTAAGTCAAATTTCAATTAAAAAAGCGTAAGGGCGTACCTATATTAGGTATGCCAAGCATGGCTACATTCATTATTGCAAGGATAGGAGATCGCAATGGATCAAATTAAAACAGAAACAATCCCTACTAAATATTTAATTGTCGGTGCAGGTCCTATGGGATTAGTGGTTGCACGTGCATTTTTACGTGCAGATATAGAATTCGAGATGGTTGAACGCCATCGGGACGTAGGTGGAATCTGGGACATCGAGAACCCTGGTTCACCAATGTATGAAACCTGTCATTTTATTACCAGTAAAAAGTTGGGTGGGTTTGTAGATTATCCAATGCCTGAGGATTATCCAACCTATCCATCATGGCGTTTGGTACTGCAATACATTCGTCAAATGGCTAAAGACTATGGAATCTATCCTCATATTCGTTTTAATTTAAGTGTAAAACTTGCTGAACCAATTAAAGTTTCAGGTGTAGATGCCTGGAAAGTCACTACTGATGATGGTGATACACGTGTTTATCGTGGTGTAGTTTATGCTAGTGGCCAACAATGGAAACAATATATTCCTAAATTTTCCAATATGGATAAATTCCAAGGTGAATTATTAGCCGGAAATCAATATAAATCGCCAAAGCAATTTGAAGGCAAACGTGTACTAATTGTTGGTGCAGGTAATAGTGGTGTTGATATTGCTGCTGATGCTGCTGAGTATGCAGAAAAGGCTTTTTTATCAACACGTCGTGCCTATCATTTTTTACCAAAACAGGTCTTTGGTATACCTACTCCTGACTTGTTAGATGGCCGAATTCCACCACCACCGATTCCAGGTATTAATGGTAAATTGAGCCAACAGCAACTTGCTGAACTAGCTTTAGCAGTTGTAGGTGACTTAAGCCATTATGGGTTACCTGTACCAACAGAACCTCTTGGATCGACTCAAGCAATTGTCAATGACACTATCTTACATTGTTTTACTCATGGCACATTAAAGCATGTTCCAAATATCAAAACTTTCCACGAAAACAAGGTTGAATTTGATAATGACCAAATAGAAGAAATAGATTTGGTATTGTTCTGCACAGGTTACGACATTGAAATTCCATGGTTACCAGAAGGTATCGTTGACTATGACCAAGGCCATCCAGTGTTTCACATTGGTGCCATCGCACCTAAAGTCCGTAATTTCTATGGGGTTGGAGTAATTCATCCAAGTCGTGCAGATGCTTGGACTGTATTCGATCAATTATCACAAATAATTGTCGCTGATGCTTTAGCAACACTTACTGGTAAAAGCAAAGAAGCTATGGAAATTGTACGTAACGAATTCAATCCAGATTTACACGGTGATTTCCCATTCTTAGATGTTCGCCGTAATGCAAACCAGGTCAATATTCAATTATTAAATGACATGATTGATGAACTCGAAACACGTTTTGGCATAGCAATGCCAAGTCAAAATAAACCAGGATTCTATCTAGATCCTCGCAAAGAAAAACAACGTGCAGCATCTTAAGCATACTTACATATATTTTATAAGGATATAAGCAATGTCAAACTTGCAATTACCACCGGTTGCTAGCATAACAGGTAAGCATCATGGTGAGATTGGAATGGAACTAAGAGAAGTATTCTCGCGTTGTTTAACCCGTACCAAAGGTGGAGCACAGCTCTTTATTTCCAAAGCAGGAGAAACAATAGTTGATCTTGCCGGTGGCAGTATGTCAGTTGACACTCCCGTACAAGTTTTTTCAGTATCAAAACTAATTGTTGCTATTGCATCAGCTCATGCTCATGCTCATGGTGTACTTGATTTAGATGAACCTTTGGCAAATTATTGGCCAGCTTTCAATCGTGCAGAGACAAAAACAATAACTGCTAGGATGATTCTAGATCATTCTAGTGGTATCTGTGGTATTGAGAAGGTATTGTCGGTCAATGATTGGCTTACTGATGCTTTGGAAGAAGAAGTTGCTCTGCAAAACCCATTTTGGAAACCAGGTACCCAGCATGGATACCATGCTTTTACCTTTGGCGCATTAATGGCTGGTGTTTTTAAGCATGCTGTCAAACTTAGCATTCAAGATTATGTCGCAACACATATAACAGGAATATTAAACTTCGATGCTGGTACAGGTTTCTGGTTTGGTGCACCTGATGAAATTCTTCCTAAATTGGCAAAACTAAGTTTTGACTATCCGATTCTGACAGAAGCTCAAGCTGCTGCGCTCATGAATGGTCAAGCGATTCCAGACGGTTCATTTGCACCAATCCTTCAAGCTGGTCCAGCTTTCTTTACGGATACTCGTGTTCAACAATCCAACTGGCCAGCAGTGTCAGGAGTCAGTTCTGCTCGTGCATTAGGACATATTATGAACGCCACATTAGGTTATGGCGTATCGAAACCCTTACTCAGTGCATCTGCTTTAAATGAGATGATTCTAGAACGTCATTATGGTATGGATCGAGCATTAGCACATGTGAGTCGATATGGTTCTGGTGTAGAACTCCCACATAGTTTTAATCCTTACTTAGGGGGACGTTCTTTTGGTCATCAAGGTGCTGGTGGATCAGTAGTGGTTGCTGACCCTGATAACGCTATTGTATTAGCTTACACATGTACACATTCAGCCAGTACGGTTGGCATCTCAGACCAAGCAATCGCTTTGATGTCTGCAACCAACTTATTAATCTCACCATAAAGTTGGAGTAACTCAATAATGAAAGAAGTGTTTGTAAAAGACTTAAAAAGTTATCAACTTATTGATGCACCGGAACCAAAAATCCAATCATCAGGGGATATTATTGTCAAGGTACAAGCCACAACCGTATGTGGCTCTGATGTGCATTTGCTTGAAGGACATATGCACACGCCATGGGGATTTGCACTGGGTCATGAATTTGTTGGAGTCGTTCATGAACTCGGGTCAGATGTTAAAAATTTTAAAATTGGTGATCGTGTGGCATCACCCGCGGCACCTTACTGCGGGCAATGCCCTCAATGTAAAAAAGGTCAAATCCAAGCCTGTGAACGAGGGGGAATTTTTGGTTCAGGTGAAGGCCTCGGTAATCTTGGCGGTGCACAGGCTGAATTTGTACGTGTGCCATTCGCTGATTCATGTGTTGTAAAAGTTCCAGATTCTGTTAGCAATGCTCAAGCTTTGACAGTCGGCGATATCTTAGCCACGGGTTGGTCGGCAGTGAAAAATGCCGTCAAGGAACCTGGAAAAACCTTATTAATCTTTGGCGCTGGACCGGTTGGTCTATCAGCCGTACACACTGCTCGATTAGCAAGCGTCGCTCAAGTGATTGCTGTTGATACTGTAGAAGATCGCTTAGAACTAGCAAAAAAATTGGGTGCAACACAGTGTATTAATCCTAAGCAACAAGATGTCGCTACAGTTATTAAAGAGTTAACAAATGGTCGTGGTGTAGATTCGATTGTTGATGCGGCCGGTGTCGCAGGTACGATTGATGAATGGCTCAATGTAGCTGCCATTGGTGCAAAAATTGCTATGGTCGGCATTCCAAGCCACCCCATTGAGCTAAACCTAACTGAATTCTTAATGAAAAATATCTCTCTTTGGACAGGCTTAGGGGATTTAAGCACTATGCCAATGCTAATGGAAATGATTGCCGCAGGTATCCTTGATCCAAGTCCTATATTCACAGAAGAAGTAGCATTCGATGATATAGAAACAGCCATTGAGGAGTTTATGGAACGGAAACCTGGGCTAATTAAACCACTTATTAATTTAAATTAAATTACTAGTACAACAATAAAAACACGGAGTGTTAAAAATGAATACGTCATTAATAGATACAGGGCATGGACGCATGGCGCTAATTATTGCTCATTGTGCGGGAATGGTTGATTTAATTGGATTACCACTATGGGTAGGTGTGTTAATTGAGCATTATGGGTTTAACCCACAACAAGCTGGTGGACTAGCAACTCTTTTTCTAGCTGGGATTGTCATTTCAAGCTTATTGCTCGCACCACGTTTTAATCGTTTGCCTAAAAGAATGATAGCAACTTTGGGATTTATGATTTCTGCAGTAGGATTTTTCATCGCTGCTAAAACAATAAATCCTAACATCTTAATGGTATTACATGCTATTTGTGGTATTGCTACAGGTGCTGCATTAAGTATGACACATGGTACTATTTCTCAAGGACATAGTCCTCATCGATTAATGGCAATGGCTGGTGTCGCCTTAGGTATATTTGCTGTAATTTTTATGGCAATCGTGCCTCAATTAATTATCAACTATGGTGGGCAGACATTGTTTATGGTATTTGGTACGGTAATGGTGATAGCAGCCTTGACTGTATTCACTTCATTTCCAGAAAAAACTACTGTAATTCAAAAAGAAAATTTAATATCAAACCATCATTTAGCTTTTCCTCGTGCTGTGTGGTTTGGCTTAATTGGATTTGCATTTGTATGCTTATCACATGCAATGACTAATAGTTTTGTTGAACGTGTTGGCGTCGATCATGGTTTTGCCCGTGAGCATATTGCAATTGCATTATTTGCCATGGCTGTCATGAGCATTATTCCAGGGATACTTGCTGCTTATTGTGAGAATAAATTATCTGTGCGGTCAGTACTAATTATAACCCCTATTTTGCATGCATTGATGATTACACTACTCATGAATTCAACCACGTTCCCAACATATGTACTAGCGATGATCTCATTACCAGGTCTTATGATTTTCATGAATACATTTGCCTTTGGTGCAATTGCAAAATTGGATCCAAGTGGACGTGCACTCGCTGCATTTCCTGCATCAATTATGGTGGGTTCAGCACTTGGACCTTTAGTGGGCGGCACAATTGTTAAAGTATCTGGCTATAGCGCTTTAAGTATTTGGGCTCTATTAATCTGTATCTTCGTTGTAATATGCTTTTTAGGTTTAACCAAACGTAATACAGCCTCCGTACTGATTAGAAACTAAATAAAAATTTTACCTAAACGTGCGGGATACATTTCTCGCACATCATTATATATTTAATCGTTTTTAAGAGTATTTATAAAAATGAATGCACTCACCAAATATACAGCACTCAACAAACAATACATCAATGGCAAATGGTGTGAGGGTACATCTGCACACCAAACAGAAAATATTAATCCCTATACACAAGAGCTGTTACATACTTTTAATAATGCAAGCAAACAAGATGTAGATACCGCCTATCAGGCTGCTCAACATGCACAACTTGCTTGGGATAAAACTTCACCAACTGAAAAAATGAATTTGATTGAAGGTTTAGTTCGAGTTATTCAGCAAAGAGGTGAAGAAATTATTGATTGGCTTATTCAAGAATCTGGTAGTACACGTCTGAAAGCAACGATTGAACTAAATGCGGCACTCGGTATTATTCAAGAAGCACACACATTTCCATTACGTGTGACAGGAGAAATATTACCAACATGTGTGCCAAATCAAGAAAGTCGAGTTTACCGTAAGGCTCTCGGAGTCATTGGGGTTATTAGCCCTTGGAACTTTCCATTTCATTTAAGTATGCGTTCAGTGATTACAGCAATAGCAGCAGGCAATACAGTCGTATTAAAACCTGCCAGTGATACGCCTGTCACTGGGGGTACATTATTAGCAAAATTATTCGCAGAAACTGGATTTCCTGCTGGTGTGTTCAATGTTGTGGTAGGGTCTGGTAGTGAAATAGGCGACTATTTTGTGGAACATAAAATACCTAGTTTGATTTCCTTTACTGGCTCTACTGAAGTAGGCAAGCGAGTTGGTCAATTGGCTGTCAGTGGCAAATATATTAAACGAATTGCACTTGAATTAGGTGGAAATGCACCGATGGTGATATTAGATGATGCTGATATTCAACAAGCTGTCGATTTGACAGTGATGGGACGCTTCTTGCATCAAGGCCAAATTTGTATGAGTACTAATCGTGTGATTGTTGATGCAAAAATTTATGAGGAATTTGTACTATTACTTGAGAAAAAAGTAAAGTCATTAAATGTAGGTGATCCCAATATCATGGGAACTATTGTTGGGCCAATTATTAATACCAACCAAATCCAAAATATTGAACACTTGATATCTCAGGCAAAAATAGACGGTGCAAAATTACTTGTTGGTGGAGAAACCCAAGGAAATATTATACCTCCACATGTATTTATTAATGTAGACCCACAATCCGCATTAGCACGTGAAGAAAGCTTTGGTCCCGTTTTGCCAGTAATTAAGGCTCGAGATGAGGTACATGCTTTAGAGCTAGCAAACGATACTGATTATGGCCTCTCAAGTGCAGTTTGTACTAGAAACCATGAGCGGGGGGTTAAATTTGCCTTAGGTATTGAAGCAGGTATGACACATATTAATGACATCACTATTGATGATCAACCATATGCACCATTTGGAGGTGAAAAAAATTCAGGCTTGGGCCGTTTTAATGGCAAATGGATACTTGAAGAATTCACCCGTACACATTGGGTAACAGTGCAGACTCAAGCAAGAGCTTACCCTGTTTAAGCAGTAAGGTGTTTTTCCTTTAGTACGGCTTTGTTGCATAAACCTAGCATCAAAGGCTTATTCAGCAATATAATTTCAAAATGAATAAGCCTGCCTCTAAAATCTACCGTACAACCAATTGGCCATCCTATAATCGAGCTTTAATTAACCGAGGTAATATTTCCATTTGGTTTGATCCAAAGACTCAGTGGTATCCACAACCACAAACGAAATAAGGCCGAAGTCAAACTTACTTAAACACCGCTATTCAATGCTGCTTAATGATCAAATCACTATTCAGACTCTCTTTACGTATGGTCACAGGTTTTGTTCAAAGCCTAAATTGGTCAGCTCCAGATTACACTAAGCTTTGTAGAAGACAAAAGCATATTGATATTTCGATTAGCTATCAAAAAAGTAGCGATGGGCTACATCTACTCGTAGACTCTACTGGCTTTTAAGGCGTAGGATTTCTTTCTTTGCCTCGAACAGTTCATGTTCATCAGCGTTGTTGCGTAAAGGCTGTACCGCCTTTAGTCATTTATAAATGCTGTGCTGTGATACACCTAAACGTTCTGCCACATCAGTGACAGAATATCCACGTTCAGTAATCAATTTAACAGCTTCATCTTTAAATTCTGGGGTGTATCGTTGTCCACTCATAATGTTCTCTCCTATGCAAAAAGAATAGACGATATTTGTCTAGGAGAGTGATGGCAGTCCAAGAATAGACGATATTTGTCTAGAATTTTGGTGGCTATTCAAGGGTCATATCACTTATATAAAGTAATTAAAAAAACTTATGTTTCAATGGCTTTTAAAAAATCATGATTTAAGTAAATACGAAGATTAAAATTTTAAAGATGATTTTTGGTTTCATCGTGACATTTTCTTAGGAAAAATAGTCTCGGAAAAATCAGATGTAGTTCAGTTATTAATTGCTGTTTATAGGTATATCTACCTATACAAATCGGTATTTTTATAGATTCTGTTGGTATTTTCCTTATTGCATTACACGATTTTGACTATTAGTCCTTAGCTTTTTCCTAATAAAAGCACAGATTCATCCTTATATTTCCCTGCCATGTTTCAAGTCTAGATTAAGTCATGTGCTTGAGGCTGAGAAAGCCCTGCAAATAAAGACTTAGAGAATGAGGGGGGAAGCTGTAAATGCTAAGCAAATATCTGAAATCAGTGGCATTGACCACAAGCCTGATCAGCTGTGCACCATTCGCATTTGCAGCTGAAAATGGCGGTAGTGCCTATCCGGACGGTACAGAAAGTTTTCTGGGTGGTGTGATGCCACCACCAGGCACTTATCTGATGAGCTACAACCAGTTTTATTCAGCAGACAAATTCAAAAATGATCATCCGGTATTTGATGATTTTAAACTCGATACCTTTGCCACAGTCGCGCGTGGGGTGTATGTCAGTGACAAAACCTTTCTAGGTGTAACTTGGGGCATGCATGCGTTTTTAGTGTATGCCAATGCCGACATCACTTTGGGAGGTGGACAAGATGAAAAAACTGCATTGGGTGATGTGATTCTCGATCCATTCCTGTTGGGCTGGCACAAAGGTGATTGGCATCTGGCAACGGGTGTCGATTTCTATATCCCAATTGGTTCCTACAATAAAAATCGCCTAGCCAATATCGGCCGTAACTACTACACCATTCAACCGGTTTTTTCTGCAACTTATCTGAACCAGCAGGGCATTGAAGTCAGCACCAAGTGGATGTATGACATCAACTTTGAAAACAAAGATACCAATTATGAATCGGGTAATGCCTTACATGTAGATTACCTTATCGCCAAGCACATGGGACCTCTGGCAGTCGGTATAGGCGGTTATGTGCATCGCCAGCTTGAAGGTGACTCCGGTGAAGGAGCAGTGCTAGGCGATTTCAAGGCAAAGGCAGCCAGCATTGGTCCACAAGTACGTTATCAATTTCCAAAAGGTATCGCTGTCGCCGCCAAATACCAGAAAGAATTTGAGGTTGAAAACCGACCTGAAGGTCAGAAATTCGCACTTGATATCACCATTCCATTTTAAGACCAAAATATTGAATTAGGGAAACGCATATGAAATTCGATAACCAGGAGTCTGCAGCAGGCAGTGCCAATGCAGTGGACTATTTAATTGTGAATCAATATTCAGGCGGGATAGTCGGCCCTAGCCAACGCATGCTAGGTCCACTAAAAAATGGCGGAACTTTAAAAGCCGGTACACCTCCAGGCTGTTGGGGTCCAATGATTACGCCTGCATTCCAGGGCGGTCATGAAGTGACATTGCCTGTGTTTATTGAAGGTGCAGAAGTGGGTGATGCGGTTGCACTTAAAATCAAGAAAATGAAAGTGACTTCGATTGCGACGTCTTCAGGGGTGATGAGCTTTGTTGAAGGACGCTACCATGGCGACCCGTTTGTGGCAAAATATTGTAGTTCATGTGGTACAGAACAACCGGCAAGCTATGTTGAAGGCATCGGTGAAGATGCGATTCGTTGCAAAAACTGTGATGCAGAAGTCAGTGCTTTTGAGTTTTCACATGGCTATGTGATCGTGCTGGATGAAGAAAATAAAGTGAGTCTGACTGTAAACCAGGAAATCGCGAATAAGCTGGCTGGTAATGCCAATGAATTATCTGCATTACCTGAATATGCAGCACAACATTCGATCCTGTCACTGGCACGTGCTGACATGCCAGGTGTAGCAGCACATATGCGTCCGTTTCTTGGCAATATGGGTACAACACCTTCACGTGACTTACCAGACTCACATAACTGTCATGACTTTGGTCAGTACCTGATTAATGCACCGCACAAATTTGGTATGACAGAAGATGAGCTTGTTGCCGCAAAAACTGATGGCCATATGGACACTAACTCAATTCGTCCAGGTTGTATCTTGATCTGTCCGGTTAAGGTGCCAGGAGCCGGTGTGTACATGGGCGATATGCATGCACAGCAAGGCAATGGTGAAATTGCTGGTCATGCCACAGATGTATCTGGTGAAACAGAACTGCAAGTTGACGTGATTAAAGGCCTGACTATTGATGGTCCGATCCTGCTACAGGCACCAGATGATCTTCCACCGATGGCCCGTCCATTTACCAAAGAAGAAAAAGAGAAAGTGAAAGCACTCGGTGAACGCTGGGGTCAGACCGAAATCGAAGAAAGCGCTCCAATCACATTTATGGGTACTGGTAAAAATCTCAATGATGCGACTGAAAATGCACTCAATCGTGCGGCTAAAACTACGGGTTTGAGCTATGACGAAATCATGAACCGCTGCACCATTACCGGTTCCATTGAAATCAGCCGTCTACCAGGTATGGTACGAGCCACGTTCCTGTGTCCAATGTCAGTTCTGGAAAAACTCGGCATCGCAGATTTGGTGCGTGAACACTATCAACTTTAATCAAAAACTAGATTTAACAACAGCTGCAGTGGTATCACGCTACGGCCTATAAAAGTAAAGCACTTAGAAATTTGAACAGGAATGTTATATGAACAGTAATTCTAAACTCCGTTGGGGCGAACTTTATCCTGAACTCGGTATTGAGCCTATTCCAATCGAGCCGTGTATTTCACCAGAAATCTATCAGAAAGAAATCGACAAGGTGTTTTCTAAAGTTTGGCTGAAAGTCGGTCGTGTCGAAGAAATTCCAAAGAAAGGCGATTATAAGGTGAAACGTCTGGATTTTGCTAAAACTTCCGTGATTCTTATGCATGGTAAAGATGGTGAGATCCGTGGTTTTCACAACATTTGTTCGCATCGAGGTAACAAAGTTGTGGTGGAAACTGATAACGAAACTTTCGGTTCAAACAAAGCTGCGGTTGTGACCTGCCGTTTCCACGGCTGGGTCTATGATGCCAAAGGTGATCTAGTCAACGTGCCAGAAGAAGAAAAATTCACTTCTTGCTTTGACAAAGGCCATAACGGTCTGGCACCAATCCGTACCGAAGTCTGGGAAGGCTTTATCTTTGTGAACTTGGACAATGAAGGCACCCAAGATGTAGAGGAATTTCTGGGCGGCATGGGTGAGCATCTGGGTGGTTATCCATTCCATGAAATGGAAGAATGTTTTGCCTATAACACGGTGCTGAACTGTAACTGGAAAGTCGCGCATGATGCCTTTGCTGAAGCCTATCACGTGGCAACCATTCATGCCGGTTCATTCCCGAATGTCTTTGCATCCGGCCTGCAAGAAGTACAGCTGTTTGGCGATCATCGTACCTGTGCGGTTTGCCTCACTAAAAATGCCAATCCTAAACCAGCTGCTGCACTTTCCGGAGAAATTACGGGAGCATCACTAGTCAATCACTACGAACGTACGCAATTACCCAAGTCAGTGAATCCAAAGGACCGTGATGATTTTTCATTTGAGCTTTCCGTCATTTTCCCGAATATTCTGGTGCATGTGACAGAAGGTGTATGGTTTACCCATCAGTTCTGGCCAGTTGGTCACAACAAAACCCGTTGGGAAGGCCGTTATTACCTGCCTAAAGCAAAAACCTATTCAGAGCGTTGGGCACAGGAATTTACTCAGATACTGCAGCGTAATGCCTGGTTAGAAGATACTGCAACCATGGAAGATACCCAGGAAGCACTGGAATCTAAAGCCAAGAAAGTCATGCACTTACAGGATGAAGAAATCCTGATCCGTCATGGTTACCACGTTCTTGAACAATATCTGAATCGCGCATAAGGAGAATGCACATGTCAAACATCATTTCACAACTCCCGGCTGACTTTGCTGCTCTGGAACCTTTTGTAGCGAAGTGGGCACTAGGAACAGCTAAACAACGTCATATGGCCCGTCTGAACTCAACCAAGGAAGCGTTGCAGGCATTCTATGATGCGATTCTTCCAGAAATGCGTAAGCTGCTGGCGGCATTAGACCAATATCCATTGGGCTCATTGCCGGAAGAGTTGCACAAGCTGTATTGGCTCAGCCTGAGCTTTGCAGAAATTGCACCGCATATCGAACTGTATAAAGCGTCAGTCGGTGTGCCATACGCCTTTGAAGAAACCCGGTTTGTCTATGAAAGCGGTGACATGGTTAATGTTTAAAAGGAAATAAAGATGAACCAGCACAATTTTGAAGCGCGTTTGCATTATCTGGAAAGCTGTGAAGCCATTCGCAGCTTGGTCGGCCGTTATGCAACCGCAGCTGACCAACGCAACAATCCAGTCATTATGCAGCATCTGTTTCATGAAGATGCGGTCTGGTGTGCCAAAGGTTTTGGTGAATATCATGGTCAGCAAAACATTCTGGATGCGCTATCTGGGATTGCCAAAACTCAGGTGCTATGGAGCCTGCACATTATGGCCATGCCGGATATTGAAATGCTGGATCATCAGCATGCCAATGTCCGCTGGATGCTTTGGGAAGTCTGCAACCTTGCCGAGAAAGCCACCAATTGTCTGGGCGGATTTTATACCTCCAGTGTTCATCAGGATGAAGACGGGCTCTGGAAATTTGACCATGTGGAATTGAACCTGACGTTTAATCAGCCGTATCCGACAACTTGAGTACATATAACGACAGTTGCTGCATCAGACACGGCGCAAAGAGGAATTCAAGAGATGAAAAAGATCGCAATTATTGGTGGTGGGCAGGCAGGTTTATTACTGGCATTCTCATTACTCGAACACAAATATGATGTCACTGTATATATCGATCGTCCAGCAGATGAGCTGCTACATGGCCGTATGGTCAGCACCACCATGTTCTTTGCTAATACCCTGGAAGTTGAACGCAAACTGGGCCTGAATTTCTGGGAAGGCAAGGCATATCATGGAGAGGCAATTCATGTCGACTTCCGTGCGCCAGACGGTACGATTGTATTGCCTTTGACCGGGTTTCTACATGAAAATAAAGGCATTGCCATGGATCAGCGTACCAAATATCATCGCTGGCTAGAGGAATATCCTCGCCGTGGTGGCAAATTGGTCATTCAAAACGTCAGTCCTGAAGATCTTGAAGTGATTTCATCAGAAAACGACCTCACCATTTTGGCTGCCGGCAAGGGCAACATCACCAGCCTGTTTAAGCGTAATGAAGCCCGCTCAGTACATCAGGCTCCACCACGTAAACTGGCCGCAGCTTTGGTAGTCGGTGATGATCTATGTGGTCCCGACAGCTGGCAGGGGCAGCCATCGCAAACCTTGCACTTTAACTTTATTGCCGGTGCGGGTGAATATTTTAGCATGCCATTTTACAGTCATACCCATGGTCCATGCCGTAGCTTCCTGTTTGAATGTGTACCAAATGGGCCGATGGATATCTTTGATGACGTGACTAGTGGTGAAGAAATGCTGCAACGTATGAAAGAAGCAGTCGCCAAAGTGACTCCAGACCAGAGCTTCCGCATGGTGGACAATATCGAAATAAGTGATCCGAACGCCTGGCTGAAAGGGGCATTCCGTCCGGAAGTCCGTTATCCAGTGGCGACCCTGAACAATGGTGCTGCAATATGGGGTATCGGTGATACAGTGATGGTCAATGACCCAATTGCCGGACAGGGAGCAAATAATGCCACCCGTATGGTGGAGCATTATTTACAGGCCATTCTGGCGCATGATGATGAAGCTTTTACTGCTGAATGGATGACACAAGTCTTTGATGACTTCTGGGAATATTCAGGTCGCTATACCACTGAATTTACCAATCTGTTGCTGAATCCGCCAAGTGAAAGCCTGCTTCAGGTTTTGGGTGCAGCTGCACAAAACAGTATTATTGCTGATGACTTTATGGGGCATTTCAATCATCCTCGTGGTTTCTGGCCAGCGGTTGATGGTGCAGAAGGTGCAAAAGAATACCTGTTGCGCAAGGAGTTTAATCATGCAGCTGCCTGAAGTGTTATGGCAGGATGTTGATCTTGCCGAAGCAAAATCGCTTCGGCAGGCCTTTGGAGGCTTTGCCACAGGTGTCGCCATCGTGACCTGTTTGGATAAGCAGCAACAGCCTGTCGGGTTAACCATTAACTCATTTAGTTCAGTATCTTTAGATCCAGCTTTAGTGCTATGGAGCCTAGTGAATCATTCCCCAAGTCGCACTATTTTTGAAACAGCAGAATATTTTGCCATCAATATTCTGGGAGCAGATCAACAAGAGATTGGTCTAAATTTTGCCAAGCCGATTGCCGATAAATTTCAGCATGGCATGTGGAATATTAAACAGTCGAAAGCACCAGTACTTGAAGGCTGTGTAGTACAGTTCATCTGTAAAAATGTAAAGCAGATTGAAGCAGGTGATCACCAGATTTTCCTCGGAAAAATTGAGCAATGCCGTCACAGCAACCAACGTCCATTGCTGTTCTGCAAAGGACAATTCAATGAGTGGCCGCAGTACAAGGAGGTTTCATGACTGATCTTAAAAATAAAGTGATACTGGTCACAGGGGGAGCGACTCACATTGGCCAGGTCGTAGTCAAGGAGTTAAAGGGCTTAGGTGCCGAAGTCATCATTGCTGATATTAATGAAACCTTGGGGCAGCAAGTTGCGACTAACACCAATGCGACGTATGAATATCTGGATCTGGCAAACGATGACAGCATTCAGGCATTAAGTGCAAAACTTACACAACTGGATATTTTAGTGAATCTGGCCTGTCTGTACGAAGATCATGGATCTCAGTCGACACGTCAAGATTGGCAGAATACCTTTAATGTGACCGTATTTGGTCATGCAGCATTGGTACAGGCATGTAGATCAATGCTACAGGCCAGCAATGATGGGGCTGTAATCAATATTGGTAGTGTCAGCGCCCGCATTGCTCAAAAAGAGCGTTGGGTTTATCCGGCATCGAAAGCTACTTTAGAACAGCTGACCAAAAGTATGGCATTAGATCTTGCCAGTGATGGCATTCGTGTCCATACCTTGTCTTTGGGCTGGACCTGGTCTGTCCCGATGCAGATGATTTCAGGTAATGATCGTCCTAAAACCGATCGTGTTGCTGGCCGTTTCCATGTACTGGGTCGTATTGCCGATGCCGAAGAAGTGGCGGAAGCTTTAAGCCTACTCTGCAGTCCAAAAGCCAAACTACTCACTGGTAGCACCATCCATGCTGATGGGGGTTATCACACTTTGGGGCCTGAAGCAACAGATTCGCCGATTGAGGAGTTGAGTACATGAATATTCAAGTGAACAATATTGCTGAAAAATTTCTTTGCCTCACTTCGGATATTGAAGAAGGCGAAGGTTTACAGGTGATGATTGAGGGTTATCCACCACTGGCAGTTTTTCATCTGGATGATGGTGAATTTTATGTTACCGATGATACCTGTACCCATGGCGATGTATCTTTGGCTGATGGTGAAGTTGATGGCTGTGAAGTGGAATGTCCATTCCATGCTGGTGCTTTCGATATTAAAACAGGTGAACCGTGTGGTGCACCCTGCAGTATTCCACTTAAAACCTACACCTCATTTGTACGTGATGGTCAAGTGTATTTGATGGAGTAATACGCTATGTATAAAATCCAGATTGAAGGACAGGAGCAATTTCAATGCGCAGCAGACGATGTTCTGCTACGTGGCGGCCTCCGTCAGGGAGTTGGTTTACCCTATGAATGTAATGCTGGTGGTTGCGGAACTTGTAAAATTGAAGTGCTGTCAGGCGAAGTAGACAACCTGTGGGCTGAAGCACCTGGATTGAGCGACCGAGATCGCCGCAAAGGCCGTTTGTTGGCTTGCCAGTGCCGACCAAAATCGGACTGTGTGATTAAAGTTCGATTAAATGAGCAATGCACACCTAAAATCCTGCCGAAACAGCAAGCAGTGACCTTAAAGCATGTGCAACCGATTACGCATGACATTCTGGAAGTTCATTTACAGGCAGATACACCCGCCCGGTTTATTCCAGGACAATATGCGCTGCTCTGGGTAAATCAGGAATTACTGCGCGCCTATTCGATGTCGAACTTGCCGAATGATGAAGGGCTGTGGGCGTTCCAGATTCGCCGTGTGCCAGATGGCAAGATGACTAACCTGCTTTTTGATGAGCAACAACGACAAGATGCCGTGATTCAGATTGATGGTCCTTATGGACTGGCACACTTGCAAGAGCAGCCACGTCCGATTATTTGTGTGGCAGGTGGCTCAGGCTTGGCACCCATGCTCGCGATTGCACGTGGGGTTGCAGTCAATCCACATCTACAGCATCACAAAGTCTGGTTCTTCCATGGCGGACGTGAACAGCGCGATTTGTTGACTGAAAATCAGCTCAGGGATTGGACCGAATTGGGCGAACGTCTTAATTACGTGCCTGCCACGTCTTCAGAACTGATAGACGGCATCCGTTCCGGTTTCATTCATGATGTCATCAATGATGTGCTGGGTGAGCAATTACTTGAATATGAGATTTACTGTGCCGGACCACCGCCGATGGTGAAATCTATTGAACAGATGGCACATCAGGCGGGGATTCCACAACAACAGATTCACTTTGATCGCTTTTTCTAAGTTAAGCTAAATGAAATGATCAGGCGATAGTTAACCCATCGCCTGCATGTTTTTTCCCCGGCACATCAGCACCATGTTTACAATTTGTGCAATCGACTCCGTCCCCAGTTTTTGCCGGATATGGGTGCGATGAATTTCAACTGTCTTATGACTGATATTCAGTATCTGTGCAATATGTTTGCTGGACAGGCCATCGACCATTAAATTAATAATTTCATTCTCACGTGGTGACAATGACTTCAGTTTCAATAATTGCTGTTTGCGATTTTCACCTGTGACAAAGTCCTGTTCTGCCTGTTGCAGGCAGGCCTGAATCTGGTTCAGCATATGCTGCGGATTAAACGGTTTTTCCAAAAAATCAAAAGCACCGGCTTTCATTGCATTTACTGACATTGGAATATCACCATGACCGGTCATGAAAATAATCGGAATATAGGCTTTTTGCTGATTAAGCTGTTGCTGTAATTGCAGGCCACTCATACCGCGCATGCGAATATCCAGAATCAGGCAGGCTGGAGTATTCGGCCGTGGATAATTTAAAAATTCGGTCGCACTGCTAAATGTTTTGGTTTCTAGCTGAACAGAGTCCAGCAACCAGGTTAGTGAATTTCGGATATCCTGATCGTCATCAATAACGTAGACAATGGGTTCGGGAACATGAGAATTATTTAAATACATTTAGCACGCTCCTGTGCAGACAATGAAATATTAAAAATTGCGCCAGATTCACCTTGGCAGACCCATAAATAACCCTGATGGTTTTCAATGATGCTACGTGATAAAGTCAGTCCTATACCCATGCTGTCTTTCTTGCTTGAATAAAAAGATTCGAACAGCTGTTCCGGATTTTGTCCTTGCAGTCCCGGACCATTATCAGCAATCGCAATCCGTGCATGCTGGTTATGCTGCCAGGTCCGGATATAGATATCACGCTGACCTTCAGGATTACGTTGCAACGCATCTACCGCATTAAAGACCAGATTAATAATGACCTGGCTAAACAGGGTTTCATCAGCACAAATAGAAACCGGCATCACACTCAGTTCATAATGGATGGTACAGCCACCCTGATCAGCTTTCAGTCCAATCAGGGGATGCAAATCCTGAATCAGTTTATTTAGCGAATAAACCTGAAAATTAGCTTCGCCTTTGCGCAGAAAGCTGCGCATACTGTGAATAATCTGGTTAACCCGTTTGGTCTGATCCAGTGCGGCATTCATGGCATCCAGCGTTTCCGTGGTATTGGCCAGACCATTTTGAATACGGATAATGCTGCCACCGACATAATTATTGAGTGCAGCGAGAGGCTGATTCAGTTCATGCGCCAGTGCTGTCGCAAGTTCGCCCATGGTTTTACAGCGTGACATATGGCCCAGCTGGCGTTCCCGCGCCCGTGCCATTTCTTCCGCTTCAATCCGTTCTGTAATGTCGCGGTAGTTGATCAGGATTCCCTGAATATCCAGATGGTCGAGTAGGTTGCGATAGGTTGCTTCATGGTGCCGCCATTTACCATTATGGTGCAAAATTTTATAATGCAGCACACCAATAGACTGTTCATCCGGTTTTTTAAATAACAGTTGCCGGACTTTAATACGGTCATCCGGATGAATCACGCTCAAGACATTTTTATTTAAAACAAAGCGGTCACGATAGCCCAAAATATGTTGTAGAGAAGGGCTGGCATACACCAGTTTTCCTTGCAGATCCAGAATTGCGATGCCATCCCCCGAGTTTTCCAGTAGCATCTTGAAATACTGATCTTTAGACTGCAGCTGATATTGATATTTCTTAATTTCACTAATATTACGAACCAAAGCCAACAGTTTGGGTTGATGTTCAATTTCAACGGTTTTCAGGCAAACTTCAACAGGAATCTGCTGCTGATTCTGCGCTTGAATCATCCATTCGAACGTAATCGCTTCATGGCTGGCGGCTTGTTGAACCTTTTTTAATGCATGGTGAAAATTGAAACCGTGGCTATGCGCACTGATTTTTTCCACACTCATTTTTGTTAATTCGGATTTGCTGTAACCGGTGAGGTTTTCAGCTGCTTCATTGACGTCCATGAACTCAACACTGCCGATATCATGTACAAAAATAGCATCACCCGCCTTATCAAAGATGGTTTGATAATAATTTAAGCTGGTCATTCTGTTCCTTACCCTGGATGGCGTCCGGCTATCTGGTAGAGGTGTGTTCGATCTTCACTGATAAACACTTGTAATTATTGCATTTCATACTACAGTAAACTGTTGGGTGATGCAATTAGACTGGAAGTTTAATTACATACTTTAAACAGATGGAAATGCGAACTTAGGTGCTTATCTTTATGCATTTATCAAGCAATTCTAGTGCCAAATTCACATAAAAAATCGACAATTTGATTCTGTTAATTTTTATCATTTCAGATGGAAAGGAAAACTTTAAGCTATTAAAAGGCACTCCTTTGATTAACTGTCCAACCATTTTAATATCCGCACTATTCTATAAAAGAAAAAAAGCTACAGTCCCATACTTTTGGCATCTGTAGCTTACAGCTAAAAACAGCTGAAGGATTGTCTAGATTAATATTCAGAGATTTTTCCAGTAATTAATAATAAATATTAAATACAATGTTTATTGTATTTAAATAACTTTTTTAAGTAATTCGACTGTAAAAAAATATATATTTTCAGTAATCATAATTTTTAAAGACAAAAAAAAAGCTGCAGATAAGCCCTCTGGATATTGTGCAGCTTTGACTGATGATATTTTCTTTTTTATTAAAATAAATTTTTTGTTTTGCTTGTTTTTATGGGGCATATAATAAATATTAAATACAATGTTAAATGTATCTAATTAATGTATTTTAGGTAAATCATATGTGTTTTTTTGTTATTTATTTGTTAGTATTTATACATTTATTTTTTAATTTTTATACATAATTGTGTGTTGTTATTATATTAATGGTGATTAATATCAATAACTTAATTAATGAGCGAAGTGATAGGATAGCTAAAAATAAAAATTTACATGCTGATCATTACAGACTATTTTGCTAACAATATCTAAGCCTAAAAGAATCAAGTGTGACTCAGTTGGCTATAACTGTGTAGCAATACCACTTAATCGCACAGGGCTATAGAAGTAATTTAAAAAGAATGCGATTTATGAATCAGCGTATTTAACTAATTGTGCGAAATTCTCCATCACCATCCAACTAGAAACAGTGTTTCTAGTTGGATGGTGATGGATAGCACACCAATCGTTTAGATTGGTTAGCAACGTCAACTTGTGATGTATGACTTTATTGCATAAGCCTTTTTCTATTTATTAAATGATATATTCTTGTATGAATGAAGTCTTAATAAAAGCCTACAAATACCGTATTTATCCGAATGGTGAACAAAGCGTGTTCATTGAAAAACACTTTGGTTGTGCTAGGTTTACTTACAATTGGGCTTTAGCACTTCAACAAAAATATTATGATGAACACAAGAAGTCACTTTCTCGTAAAGATATTCAAGATCAGCTTGTAGCACTTAAGAAACAAGAACAGTTTTCTTGGCTTAATGAAGTGAATAGTCAGTCGTTATTGAGTGGATTGCTACATATCTATACCGCCTTTGAAAACTTCTTTAAGGGTCGAGCAAAGTTCCCAAAATTCAAATCTAAAAAAATACCGCAACGGTCATATCAATGCCCCAACATTGCCATGTTGATTTTGAGAAAGGTGTACTGAATCTACCTAAATTAAAAGGTGTTAAAGCTGTATTTAGTCATCAATTTGATGGAAAGGTTAAAACTGTCACTATGAGCAAAACAGCGACAGGAAAGTATTACGCATCCATCCTAGTTGAAACTAATCAAACCAAAGTAACAGCATCCACAATTGAAGTGGATAAAACGATTGGTATTGATTTAGGCTTAAATCACTTGTTGATTCAGTCGGATGGTCAGAAAATTGAAAATCCTCGTTATTTACGCCAATCTCAAAAGAGATTAGCCATTCAGCAAAAGATATTTGCTCGAAAGAGAAAAGAATCTAAGAATTATCAACGTCAGAAATTAAATGTTGCACGTATCCATGAAAAAGTACGTTTGCAACGCTTAGACCTAAATCACAAACGAACGCATCACTTGATCTGTGAAAACCAAGCGACCACGTATGCAGTAGAAGATTTAGCGATTAAAAACATGGTGAAGAACAGTAAACTAGCCAAATCTATTTCAGATGTAGCGTGGGGACAATTTCTCACTCTGCTAGAATACAAAGCTCAATGGTACGGCAAGAATGTTTTGAAAATTGGTCGATGTGTACCAAGTTCAAAGACTTGTTGTTGCTGTAGCATTAAGATGGAGAAATTACCGCTAAGTGTTCGATTATTCGAGTGTCCAAGTTGCAACTTGGTTGAAGATCGTGACGTCAATGCGCGTATTAATATCCGTAATTTCGCTTTAGCTGATGCACTAGGGCTTAGTGCTGTGTAAAAAGTTCCTGTACCACGATACTTATCAGTGCAAGTGTGGCATCGAAAGGTGCAATCAATTTGATTGCATGGGTCACAAAGATTCCCCCACTATAACCTTTGGTTTAGTGGTGGGAGTATGTCAATCAAACAATGGTATAGCCACCATCAATAGGTATGCATGCACCACTCATAAATTTTGCTTCATCAGATGCTAAAAATATTGCTAACGCTGTAATTTCATCACAATCGCCAAAGCGATCTAGAGGAATTTTATCTGTAGGACGAGTTTCAAGCATTTGCTGTGTCATCGGCGTTTTGATTGTCCCAGGACATATCGCGTTTATTTTAATTCCATTTTTTGCATACACTGCTGCTAAATGCTTGGTATATCCAATGACTGCATGCTTAGATGACGTATATGCAGCACCACCCATTTGTGCAACTAAACCCGCGACAGAAGCAATATTGACAATCGCACCAGATTTTTGAGCAATCATCGTTGGCAGTACCAGATTGCTGAGTAGAAAAACTGATTTAATATTAAGATTAAAAATTTTATCCCATAATTCTTCGCTTGTATCTAGCGAGTTTGTATAGTAATCAAATATACCTGCATTATTAATCAGCACATCAATACGTGAGAACTTTTTTAATGTGAAATTTACCAATGCTTCTAATTCAGTTTTATTGGTCATATTGACTTGAAAAGGATAAGCGGTGCCACCCTGAAGTTGAATGGAATCTGCCAGACTTTTTGCTTTTTCAAAATTTAAATCAGCAATAATCACTTTAGCCCCATTTTTAGCAAACTCAACTGCTTCAGATGCGCCCATACCAGATGCGGCACCAGTAATAATACATACTTTGTTTAATAATCGTGTAGTCATAATTCCGTTTTTAACCTCAATTGTTCCAAATAAGAAAATTATTTGAAATTTTAGAGTACCTATTTGATTTGAATAATTGTATAAAAGGGTGTTCAAATAATGCGATATAAGTCTTGATTGTGCGAATATCGGATTAAAGTATAGGATTTTAAAAAAGGATTTAGCGATGAAAAATGAAATCATTAAACATGAATTATCAGAAGAAATTATTAAGTATGATGACTATATTGCAGGGCTGGCTAAAGGACTCATGATTTTGGAGGCGTTTGGGACAGAGAGACATCGATTAAATGTGACACAAGTTGCTGATCGAACGGGGATTACAAAAACAGCAACGCGGCGTTATTTAAAAACATTAAAGTTTTTAGGCTATCTCGATACGGATGATTATTATTATTGGCTCTCTCATAAAGTACTTAAATTTTCAGGTGCTTATTTAAATACAGCACATTTACCTAAAGTATCACAGTCTATTCTAAATTTTTTAGCTGCAAGAACGACTTTAATTTATTCAATTGTGGTGATGGATGAATATGAAGTGGTTGCCATTTCAAGAAGTGTGCAAAACGAAGGTAATTTTAGAGTTAGTCCATTTGGTATTCATTTAGGTAATCGTGTTCCTGCACATGCATCATCTGTTGGACAAACCTTATTGGCATATCAGTCCGAAGCTGAACAGCTTAAATGGTTAAGTCATTATCCTCTTAAAAGATTTACGGTTTATACCGAAACTGAACAAGATAAGTTCTTAGCAAAATTAAGAAAAATTAAAGAGCAAGGTTATTATATTTCATCGGAAGAATATGAGCTTGGCGTAACAGCCATCGCTGTACCTGTCGTGAATCATAAGGGCGATATGATTGCTGGGATCAATGCTGTTGCACCGACCAGTAAAGTGAATGAACAGTATTTATTAACCACAATTTTACCTCTGTTAAGAGAAGCCGCGAATGAATTAAAAGCATTAATTTAAGTGGATCATTATTTAATTTAAATCCGACTATCGCACTCAATAATTGAATATCGGTTAGTTTGAACTAAGTCATCTAGTCACGACGCTATTTCGCCAGTAAGTTATGTCCAAATGTTTATGGACTGAATCAGAGATTAATTTTAAAAATCATGCTGATTCGTGATGTTCAATGGAGTGGCTAAATGGATATAAATAAATTAAGTTCAATGGTTTATGATTTAATTATCGTTGGATCTGGTGCAGGTGGGCTGTCTACTGCTGTCACTGCTAAGAAATTAGGTTTAAATGTTATTGTTGTTGAAAAAGATAGTGTGTTTGGTGGGACCACAGCATTTTCAGGTGGTGTTTTGTGGATTCCAAATAACCATCTTGCACAAAAAAATGGCGTAAAAGACAGTAAGGAGCTTGCAAAAAAATATCTTCGCCATGAAACACAACAATTTTATAGTGAAGATGCGGTTGAGGCATTTTTGGATAATGGTCCTAAAATGCTAAAGTTTTTCGAGCAAGAAACAAGCGTTAAATTTGTACCAACTTTATATCCAGATTATCACCCTGATGCACCAGGCGGGGTAGATATTGGTCGTTCTGTCTTGGCAGCACCTTTTGATATTCGGTCATTAGGTGACAATATGAAAAGATTACGTCCGCCACTAAAAACAATTACATTTATGGGGATGATGTTTAATTCATCCAATGCGGATTTAAAACATTTCTTCAATGCGACCAAGTCCTTTACGTCATTTATTTATGTGGTAAAAAGGCTGGCTATTCATTTTAAAGAGCTTGCATTTTATGGACGTGGTACTCATGTTACCAGTGGTAATGCTTTAGCTGCTAGTCTGGCAAAATCTGCATTGGATTTAAATATTCCGATCATTACAGAGGCACCTGTTACAGCATTATTGAATGATGGCAAGTCAATTCATGGCGTTAAGATCAATTGTAATCATCAAGAGATTGTTCTTAAATCTAAACATGGTGTGGTACTGGCATGTGGTGGTTTTTCACATGATATAAAACGCTTAAGTCAGCTTTATCCTCATGTAAAACGTCATGGTATACATATTTCTCCGGTACCCAAAACCAATACAGGTGATGGTTGTCGATTGGCTGAATCTGTGGGTGGTTATATCGATACTCACTATGAAGATACATCTGCTTGGATGCCTGTATCCAAAGTACCTCAACAAGATGGTTATGGCGTATTCCCACATTTGTTAGACCGTTATAAACCGGGAATAATTGGTGTGTTAAAAAATGGTAAGCGTTTTTGTAATGAATCCAATTCATATCATGATGTTGGCGCGGATTTAATTCGTGCATGTGAAAATCTTGATGAAACCGCAATGTGGTTAATATGTGATTTAGATACCATTAACAAATATGGTTTAGGTTATGTCAAACCTGCGCCAATGCCACGTAGAAAATTAATTCATGAGGGCTATCTTATCCAAGGCCATACTTTGGCAGAATTGGCTCAAAATGCAGGTATTGATGCAGAGCAACTGGTTAAGACTGTTAAACAATATAATCAAGATGCTGTCCATGGTGAAGATCCTGAATACCGTCGTGGCAGTACATCATTTAATAGATATCTTGCTGATCCTGAAAATACGCCAAATCCATGTGTTGCCCCGATTTTGAAAGGCCCATTTTTTGCGGTAAAAGTCTATATCGGTGACTTGGGGACGTTTGATGGTATTCGTACATCAACAGTAGGTGAAGTATTGTCTGAGCATAATGAAAAAATATCAGGCTTGTATGCTGTTGGTAATGACCGTGCCAGCATTATGGGTGGGAATTATCCGGGTGCAGGTATTACATTAGGACCGATTATGACCTTTGGTTATATCACGGCACATCACATTGCAGGGCTAAAGCAGGCACATCTATAAGGATTTAAAATATGATGAATAAGCCATTTTTTGATCATCGCATATACACCATTCATCCAAGATGCATGCCTAAATTTTTAGACGTTTTTGCAACCTTGGCGATGCCTGTATTACGTAAACATTTAGGAGAGCCGGTAGGTTTTTATGTTTCAAGTATTGGTACCTTGAATCAAGTGGTTCATTTATGGGGATATGACAGTTTGGATGACTATCAAAAAAGAAGCCATGCCAGAGATACTGATCCTGAATTCCAAAAATACCTAAATGCCTCGGAAGGATTAATTCTTTCTCAAGAAAGTCAGATTGTAAGACCTGTGCACTTTAAAGAAGATGGATCATAACTTCTTATCTTAAGCAACATAATTATTGAATACATCTAAAGGGACGGCATGAAATGAAATGCCGTAGGGATGATTCGTGCTTTTATCAAGGAGAATAAGATGAGCACTACAAAACAGCAAAGGAAAGATTTTAAATCAATTCTGAATGAAAACAAAATGGGATTTTATCAAAATCTAATCATGTTTTTCTGTTTCGCCATTATTGCTTTAGACGGACTGGATGTCGTGGTAATGGGATTGATTGCACCTCAAATTTTGACTGAATGGAATGTTACACCGCAACAACTGGCACCCGTTTTAAGTGCAGCTCTCGTCGGTTTAGCCGTGGGAGCACTGACATCTGGGCCTCTATCAGATCGTTTTGGTCGTAAACCTATTTTATTGATCAGTGTATTTTGTTTTGGCTTATTCACATTACTCACTGCATTTTCAACCAATACTACAGAGCTGATGATTTTAAGATTCTTGACAGGTTTAGGTGCAGGGGCAGCAGCACCAAATGCGGCAACCTTGGCATCAGAATTTGCACCTGAGCGTCGTCGTTTATTGTGTGTAACCATTGTATTTGCTGGATTTTCTTTAGGTGCAGCAGCAGGTGGTTTTTTAGCAGCATGGATGATTCCTGAATTTGGCTGGAGAAGTATGTTGTATGTAGGCGGAATTTTACCGATGATTCTTATGCCGTTTTTATATTGGAAAATGCCAGAATCAATTCCTTATTTGCTAAAAAAACAGAATTCGCAAGATAAAATTAAATTGCAGGCTAAATCCTTATTTCCACATCAAAATTATCAAAATGTAGACATTTATTTAGATGAACCAGCAACTCAGAAAACAGGCTTAGGGATTATTTTGTCACCAAAATACTTGTATGGCACCCTCATGTTATGGACAAGTTATTTTATGGCACTGTTTTTGGTTTACCTCTGTAGTAGTTGGTTACCAACGATTGTCAAACTGAATAACTTCTCGATATCAGAAGCGGCTATTGTTGCATCCTTTTTTCAGTTGGGTGGCCCAGTAGGTTGTATATCATTGGGATGGATGATGGATCGCTTTAGACCACGATTGGTGTTGTTTATCACCATACTAGTCGGCGCATTAGCAACATTTGCTTTAGGGTATTTTAATCAAAGCTTTGTTTTAATGTGTTTATTTGCATCTATTCTAGGATTTACATTTAATGGTGGCTGTGTGGGTTTGAGTGCGATTGCGACACAGTACTATCCTACTGCTGCACGTGCAACAGGGACAAGTTGGATGAATGGTATTGGTCGTTTTGGTGCAATTTTAAGTGCCTTTGCTGGCGCAGCGATGATTGCTTCGGGTATGTCATTTAATGTTATGTTGAGCTTATTAATGATTCCTGCAACTTTAGCTGGTATTGCTATTTTAATCCAAGGATTGGGTCATAAAACTAAAGTCGTTTCGGTTGGATCGGTAAAAGTGTAAAGTGATTGATGAGACATTTTCAGTCTAATAGCAAATGATGTTTTAATTAAATCAAAGATCTTGTACACATGAATTATTGAGTATTCATTTGAATACTCAGTGATGCTAGATATGCCGAGTTTAAATAAAATTGTGAATCATCATTTTTGTAAAGATATAAAAATGAAATAGCTCAATTTAAAAATACCAAATTTAACCTCACTGGTAGATCAGAAAATTGCTTTTAAAATAATCAAATTGCAGATACTTTTATCGATTAAAAGGATGAAGATGTTACCAGATCAATCATTTCATTTTTTAAGCAAAATTTGTATAAATTAAGGTCTTAAAAAAGTAAACAGTTTTCTCTATTTTCTAAAATTTAAAAATTATCGAACTTTCAACAATAATGAAATTCATATCTTATTGGCGAATATCGTATTAATAATACGATGATCGGATTTTATACATGTTATTCACTAGAATTAATGTTAAGGAAATAATAGATTTTATTTTAGGAATTTACTCGGAAAAAAATATATGGACATTGTAAAAACTAAAGTTGCCATTATTGGTGCAGGCCCATCAGGTTTATTATTAGGACAATTATTATATAAAGCAGGGATTGATCATATTATTATTGAAAGACAATCTGAAGAATATGTTGCATCACGAATCCGCGCTGGAATTTTAGAACAAGTAACGGTTGATTTATTACAACAAGCAGGTGTGGATGAAAATTTAAAAAATAAAGGGCTACCTCATTCAGGGATTGAAATTCTTACGGCTAAACAAAAGCATCGTATTGATTTAACAAGTTTGACCCAAGGTAAACAAGTAACAGTTTATGGGCAAACAGAAGTGACTAAAGATTTAATGAACGCACGTAAAAATAGTGCTCTGCAATCTTTTTATATGGCTCAAGATGTACGGATCAACAATTTTTATGATCAACCTGAGGTTGAGTTTGTGATAGATGGTCATGCGATAAAAATTGAGTGTGAATTTATTGCGGGTTGTGATGGTTATCATGGAGTATGTCGGGCAAGTATACCAAGTGATCAAATTAAAACGTTTGAAAAAATATATCCATTTGGTTGGTTGGGCCTTTTAGCGGATGTACCCCCTGTATCAGATGAACTGATTTATGTGCAATCGGAGCGTGGTTTCGCATTATGCAGTATGCGTTCACATACTCGTAGTCGTTATTATCTACAAGTACCTTTAACTGAAAAAGTTGAGGATTGGTCTGATGAAAAATTTTGGGAAGAATTAAAAAATCGTTTAGATCCAGAAAGCCGTGAAAAATTAGTGACGGGTGAATCAATTGAGAAAAGTATTGCTCCACTACGTAGCTTTGTGACTGAACCCATGCGTTTTGGTAAATTATTTCTAGCAGGTGATGCAGCACATATTGTACCGCCTACTGGTGCCAAGGGTTTAAATTTGGCTGCATCTGATATTGCTTATCTCTCGCAAGCTTTAATTGAGTTTTATCGCCATGGTAGTGAAAAAGGTATCAATGAATATTCTGAAAAGTGTTTAAAACGTGTCTGGAAAGCAGAGCGCTTTTCATGGTGGATGACGCATTTATTACATCGCTTTGAAACAGAAACTGAATTTGAACATAAAATTAAACAAGCTGAGTTGAGTTATATTTTAGATTCACAAGCAGGAAAAACATCTTTGGCTGAAAATTATGTGGGCTTACCTTATTAATTCGGAATGATTGGCGTTTTATTATATCAAGTTGCAATCGCGTTAAACTGTTGCGTGCTTGGCTTGATTATATGAGTTGTATTAGTTCAGATGTGATCTCAATCAATACCAATCCAGATTGTAATAATCTCTATTGGTATTTGATTGTTTGATGATTTTTAGCGCTTCGCTTAGATCACTTAAATCCTGCTTAAATAAATCAGAATATCTATCTTGAAATTGTTTTGTTATTTCGAGCATAAATTTTTTTAATTTAATAATATTAAAAATTAATCATAAAATTACATTCACTGTATGATATTAAAGAAAAACTCTTATTCGCGATTTGGGTTAAATAATATTCATAAGATATCGAAATGATAGCGTGAAATTTGTAGAAAATGGTGTTTAACGTTGGGCACTATTGATTGGTTAGTATGAGATAAAGTGCTATCAAAAGAAGGAAATTTAATATAACTAGTTTACTATTTTTTACCCTGTAAATATTTATAGAGCTTAATAAAATTTCAAAGTTTTACTAGAAAAATACATGCTGTATCAGGCACAATCATCCTTATAAATTTCAATTTTTATAGCCTAAGTGCTTGCGGTATTTTTTCAATGATAAACCATAATTTTTCACAAATTGCAGCATTTATTTGGTCAGTAGCCGATTTACTTCGTGGTGACTTTAAGCAATCATAATATGGTGATGGTAAGGCATGGTAAGGCATGGTGAGATGGGGAAATTTAATTGTTTACTTTAGCAATAGCATGAAAATAAGAGATATTATGGTTATTGAGCAATTGTAAAAAAAATAAATCTTGTTGTTGAAGAGATGGGTTATAAATAAATAGCAAATAGTTATTTGTCTCTAAATATATGTTATAAGCTTACACCAAGCATATTTTGAACATTGATGGTGATAAAAATAACTCAGTTAATATATCTAGCACGATCCTTAGGGATTTTATGAAATACTTTATTCTATATTTGTTTTACATACTTTTGCTGAGTTTATTCAGCCGAATCTGTTATGCAGAAATAAGAGAAAGTATTAATCAACAATGTTCAGTATATATCAATTCGATCTCTGCGGTAAAAACACCTTCTCAGGCAGTATTACCTAAGCAAGGCTGGAGATTGGTGCAATTGCCAGATAAATGGAATCACCATTGGGAAAATTATGATGGCGCTGCTTGGTATAAAGTTAAATGGAATTGGTCTTGTCAAAATAATACCAAGCTAGCAGAGCCAATTGCTTTTTCAATTGATTATATCCATTCTGCAGGCGCTGTGTTTTTTAATGGTGATTTACTTTGGCGAGATCTACATTTAGAAGAACCATTGTCTAAAAGCTGGAATATTCCGCGTTATTGGGTTTTACCCATATCGGGATTGAAATCTGATCAAAATGAAATTCTGATTTATGTAAAGGGTTTTGCTTTTCAGTCTCCGGGGCTTGGTCATATTGCTTTCAACAATGTACAAAACAGTGATGAAATACATAAAAGTAAAATTTGGAATCGTCGAACACTATTTCAAATCAATATTATTTTATCGATTACTTTTGGAGTAATTTGTTTTGTTATCTGGTTATTAAGACCTAAGGCAACTACTTTTGGATGGTTTGCATTAAGTTCCTTGTGGTGGGTGTTATTTATTTCCAATATGTTGGTTACAGAAACATTTCCATATCCAACCAGTTTAATGGCAGCCCAGGCAAATTTAACTTTTTTTGTGTTGTATATTCTTAGTTTCTGTATCTATTTGCTTAGATTTATCAAAGTATATTTAACTAAAATTGAGCTTTCAATTTGCTTGATCACAGTATTTATTATCCTGACGATCTTTTTGACACCATCACAATTTATTGATGTTGTCTTTCCATTGATATTTTTAATTTATATCGGAATATTATTTATTACTTATATTTATATTAGTTATTCTGCTATTCAATCAAGGAAATTAGATTATATATTTTTAGCGATTTGTTTAACAGGGATTGTCTGTTTTGCTATTTTTGATATGTTATTGTTATTCTCGAAATCATTTTTTAATACATACCCATTATCACCGTATACTGCACCGATTATTAATTTTTTTGTGGTGATCATATTAGCTGCAAAGTTAACCAATAATATCAAAAAAATAGAAACCTTTAATGGAGAATTAGAAGTTAAAGTCCAACAGGTAGAGCAGGAGTTAACAGCAAGTTTACAGGAAAAGCATCAGCTAGAACTTCAGAATGTTAGGTTACAAGAAAGAATACATTTATCGCATGATTTACATGATGGTTTGGGGGCATCATTAGTTCGCTCTATGATTTTAGTGGACCAAAGTCCCCATAATATTAGTAATCAGAAATTCTTATCGATGCTTAAATTATTAAGAGATGATTTAAGACAAATTATTGATACTGGCTCATCTGCTGATAATAAAATTCCAGTCAGTCCCATGATGTGGGGTGCACCAGTAAGACATCGGTTTAGTAAACTAATGGATGAATTAGAGATTCAGTCTAAATGGATATTTCCAACCGAATGGCAAGTTGTTCCTACAGCTTTGCAGTGTTTGACCTTGATTCGTGTGTTAGAGGAAAGTTTAACCAATGTAATTAAACATAGTCAGGCAAAAAATGTAAATGTAGCAATGAGTTATTCTTTAGAAAATCAATTAATTTTGACTATACAAGATGATGGTGTAGGTTTTGATACGGAAGGTGTCATACAACAGGGATTAAGTATTGGCATGCGTAGCATGAAAATGCGCTTAGAATCCATAGGTGCAGAACTTATATTATTTTCTAAAGCGGGATGTACGATTATTCAAGCACTTATTCATCTTAAATGATATCATACCATTCAATACACATAAGCCTGCTGTGCAAGGATTAATATCCAGAGCCAGAGCTTAACATTTCAATTTCTGATGTGATCCAAGTACGAAAAGCCTCTATTTTTGGTAATTCGCAACACTCTTCACGATAGACCAGATAATATGCTAAATCGCATTGACGTTTAATATCTGGGAATAGATGGATTAAGCGTGCTGCTTTAACATCATCATGAGCGATAACACTTCGTGCTAATGCAATACCATGTCCATCCATAGCCAATTGTAGCACTGCTGCAGAGTTATTGATTTTAAAGCCTTTATCATCATTCATTTGGATATTGTGTTCATCGAGCCAAGTCTGCCAGGTAATAAATCCAGATTGGCGATCTAAAGCATGGCAATGTATTAATGGTAATGTGACGATATTTTTGAGTTCTAAAAGCTGAGCTTGATGTTGCTGATAAAAACTGGGCGAACAGACGGGATAAATTTCTTCTTCCATGAGTTTTTGAGCGACCAGTCCCTCCCAGTTACCTGCTCCATAGCGCACGGCAATATCAATTCCTCTACTATTAAAATCAATCGGTTTTAAGTCGGTATCAAAAGATATTTTAATTTCAGGATATGCGCGCTGAAAATTATCAATTTTGGGTAATAACCATTTTGTGGCAAAAGTTGGACTAATTGCAACGGTTAATTTTTGTGCCATGCTATTTAATTTAACTTTATGGATCGCCTGATTGATATAGCTAAAACCCGTTTGAATATCTGGAAGCAGAACTTCACCAGCTTCTGTTAATTTTAGTCTCTGCTTTCCGCTGCTTGATCGATAAAACAATGTCACACCCATTACATCTTCTAGTGTTCTCACTAACTGGCCAACAGCAGCGGAAGTGACATTCAACTCTGTTGCAGCAGCTGAGAAACTTTGATGTCTAGCGCTTGCTTCAAAAGCTCTTAAGGCATTTAAATGTTTAGGTGAATCCATTTCATTAAAGAATTTCTTTAGACAATACAAACTTTATATCATTTGATAAGATAAAAGCATATATGGAAATATCTACTATTTAACAATAGACTCAGGAAGAGTATGAAATCACAAATTAAATTAAGCTTATTCCTTTGTCTTAGCATGTGCCTAGGTATTGGTATTCTACGTTTTTCATATACCGCGCTATTACCTTATACACGTGATGCATTTGGCTGGTCTACAGCGTTTGCCAGCATTTTGAGTAGTGCCAATTTATTGGGCTATCTTATCGGGGCATTTAGTGCAATGCGTTTACCGCAAACCAAAATCATGTCTTCTTTTATCCAAATCGCTGCCATTCTCGGCATGATCAGTCTTTTTTGCTGCGCTTTCGATGGATTTAACTCTATTTGGTATATATTTTGGCGTATTATTTCAGGGATAAGTGGTGGTTTATTAATGATCTTATCACCCAGTATTGTTGCATTATGTGCTGGTTTAAATGATCGTTTAAAAATTAATTTTATAGGATTTAGTGGCATTGGCTTAGGGGTTTTAATTTCCACATGTTTCTTATCTTATTTAGATCGAATATCTATTCAGACTGCTTGGTTAATCTTATGTAGTACAGCATTTTTAATTTGTATTTACATGATTTATGCACTACGACAATTTAAAAAAGAACTCCCGACTTCACTTAGTCGTGCTGTTCCTACAGCAAAAGTAAATATATTATTTTATAGTTTGCTGTTTGCGTATAGTTCTAGTGCTTTTGCGTATATTCCACATTCGTTATTTTGGATTGATTATCTTAGTCAGGACTTAAATATTGCTTTATCATTTGTTAATTTTAACTGGATTCTATATGGCATAGGCAGTGCATTAGGTGCGTTTGTTGGCTATTTATTTGCAAAGCGAATAGGGAATTTTAATGCACTTAAAGTATTATATTCTATATATATAGTAGCTATTATGATGGCAACGCTCAGTTTTAATCACGTTTTTATTTTGGCATCATCATTTTTAACAGGCTTACTTAATCCAGCAGTGGTCTTTTTAACTTCATATACGATTTTACAGCTTTATGGTCTTTCATATAAAAAATTATGGAGTATTGCGACTTTAAGTTTTGCTGCTATTCAACTTATTGGTGGACTAAGTTTTAGTTATTTACAAAAAATAGGTTTTAGCTATCATCAGCAGTTTGTGATTGGTTCATTGGTATTATTTATCGGCACATTACAGCTTTTCATATTTTTAAAATCAGAAAATTCTGTAGCTAAACTTAGTGTTTCAAAATAGACATATGGCTATATGAAGGACGTTGAGTAATGACAAAAATTGCATTTCAGGATTTATATGCTGAAGATTTCAGCCATTGTTTTGGTTGCGGTCGTAACAATCAACATGGCTATCATTTAAAGAGCTATTGGTCTGATGACATGACTAAAACATTCGCCAAGATCATACCAGCCAATATCTATACTGGTGGTGTACCAGATCATTTATATGGCGGCATGATTGCCTCTTTATTTGACTGCCATGGCATGGCATCTGCAGCAGCATTTAAAAGTAAATCATTAAACTTAATATTTGACGGATCAACTTATTTAGCAAGATGTGTAACAGCCTCATTGTCGATTAATTTTATAAAACCAACCCCAATTGATACCGAAATATTGATATATGGAGAATTGATCTCTATCGAGGAACGTAAGATACGGGTTGGCTTAAGTTTATTGGCTGCGGGGCAGTTATGTGCTACAGGTGAAATATTAGCGATAGAGTTAAAAAAATAAATAAGTCCAATTTAATGAAAGCTTATCATTTCAGGATTTAAATGCTGAGCTTTTTAAATATTTATATTTTTATATCAACTATATCTAGCTGAAGTCATTAATAGCAAGATGAGTTTATATTTACCATTGAGTGCTTTTAAGCGGCCAAATCAATACATGAGTGAGCAGAGATCATTGTGCCAATTATTCCAGAATATTAAATCTAGGTTAAACACTGATATGCTCTTATTCTGACCGTTAGTATGATGTTTTTTATCCTTGAAATCGTGATGGTCGAACAATTTAACAGATCAATACTGATCTATTCGATGCATGATTGAATATTATAAATCGTGGATAATATGCTGTTATTATGCCTGTATAGCCGATGTGTACTCTTATGCAGTGTCTTGGTTTTAATATACTGATTTATTTGTGAAACTATCTTATTTTGATTGATAGTCTAGATCAATATCATGCTATTTTTTTAAATTGATCCTGAATTTGATTCATGATAGAAATGTAATCAATATCGTGGCCAGTTAATGGATAACTGGCACATAACTTGCCTATTTGATGATAGGTACCCAGCTAGGTGACAAGGATATGACATCACTAAGCCAACAAGTTGATTTAAAACATCATTCACGCGAAGCTGATTTTGCGCAGAATCTCATGTCGACAATATGTGGCCAACACCGTTTAGATACCATCCATAAAAACTGTCTTGATTTTCATTATGATGGTATTCGATTACCCAATAAAAAAATGGCCATCGGTACGATTAGTTATGGTGCTCATGTGGCGATTAATATTTCCAATCTCAAAGCTTATAGTATTAGTTTGCCTATTTATGGGCAGCAAGCCTTAACTATGGGGGGTGCACGCTATTGTTCTAATCAAAATAAAGGACTTATTGTCTCGAATAATGATGATCAGGATTTAATTATTGATAAAGATTGTAAGAAATTACAAGTTGTTATTCCTGAACGTAGTATGCAAATGGTTTTATCCAGTTTACTTCATACAAGTATCGAAAAACCGATTGTTTTTAATCCCGAGATGGATTTAGAAGCTGAGCAATTGTTGAGTGTTTGGTGGAAAAATATTGCCCATTTTTTACAACTTAAATCGCAGTATATGAGTTTTTATGGTTTGCAAATGCTTTCAGAAGACTATGAAAATTTTATTATTAAGGGATTGTTACTTTCTCAAGCACATAATTATTCGGATGCGTTAAGAAATATATCAGATCAATCGGTACCCAGCTATATTCGTAAAGTGAGAGATTATATTATTACACATGCACAGCAAGAGATTTGTGCCGATGATTTACATCATATTGCTGGTGTTTCTAAATCAAAGCTTTATGAGGAATTTCAATTTTTTTATCAGATGAGCCCAATGATTTTCCTAAAAAAATATCGCTTACAGCAAATTTATAATATATTAAGTACGTCAGCATCTAGGCAAAGAATTTCGATTTCAACGCTGGCTTATGAATGGGGATTTAATCATCTGAGCCGTTTTTCACAAGAGTATAAGGATGAGTTTGGTGAGAAACCCAGTGAGACAAAAAATAAATTACTTTAAAAGAGCATGAAAATACAGCCAGTCGTATCAAACGGGCTGTATTTGTCCCAACAGATTAAGTCACTTTTTCTGTTTTCAGTATGGCGGTCATATTTTTTCTTTCTTTCAATATCTTAAAGCTTAATGCAATAAATGAGATAAACGTTGGTAGTGCAAGAAGATAGAATAAACCACTTAATCCAAGGTCAAAAGTAAAGATTAATGAACCAAAAAAAGCACCCAAAATAGCACCAATTCGACCGATACCATGCATCCATGAAACACCTACGGCACGGCACGTTGATGGATAAGTAATTGCTGCCAAAGGTAATAGTGAAGATTGTGCGCCAGCCAAAAGTGCGCCAATTAAGAAGATTACTGTACCTAATAGTATGATATTTGAGCTAATAAAACCTGCTGTTAAGAAGAGAGCAAAAGCGATCAGATAAGCATATTTAATTACCGTCGTTGGATTGACTTTATCCATATACCAGCCAATGATGGTCGCGCCAATCACACCACCAAAAGGAAAGATTGCTGCAATTAGGCTAAATTGCTGTGTGCTAAATCCAGCAGTTTTAAGAATGGTTGGCATCCAGCTTGTTAATAGATAAAATACCAACAAGCTCATAAAGCAGCATAACCAGAGCATACTTGAACTCCAGAGATATTTTCCCAATACCTGTTGAACTGGATTTTCGTTTGACTGGACTTCATTGCGAGTAAGTTGCAATGAAACGGTTTCATTAAAAGAGTAACCCTGAATTTTTTCTAAAATATGTTGTGCTTCAGAATAACGCTGGCGTTTAATCAAATATTGCGTTGATTCAGGAAGTTTTAAAATGAGAGCAACGACAAGAAGCAGGGGAATAATGCCGCCAATAATAACTACTTTTGCCCAACCTAAAGCTTCGAGTAAATATGCAGAGAGTAAGCCACCACAAGATATACCGAGCATAAATCCACAACCTGCCAATCCGGTTAGAAAAGCTTTACGTTTTGCAGGCATATATTCCGAAACAATGGTACTGATATTGGGCATGGCAGCACCTAAACCCACACCTGTAATCAATCGATAAATCATAAGTTCTTGTGTTGAGCTTGCAAATCCACACAGTATGGTGAAAATAGCAAAAACTAAGGTAGTACTGATAATGACTTTTTTACGACCAAATTTATCTGCTAAAGGTCCCGAAAGGATTGCACTAATTGACATGCCAACCAGTGCTGCACTTAATACGGGTGCTAATTGTGGTTTGCTAATCCCCCAGTCATCAAGAAGAGCAGGTGCAATAAAGCCGATAATGCCGGTATCGAGTCCGTCACAGAAAAAAACCAAGAATCCAAGACTAAAGACTAACCATTGTAGGGGGGACAGTTTTTTTTGATCAATGACGGTATTGATATCAATAACTTTCATTTCTATTCCTTTAAAAATGATCTAAGCGCTATGTCGCTTTTGTCGTGAGATCATGTTGATCCAATTGCTTATTTTCAACGATCAATGTTTTTAGATAAGCGCTATAATTGCTGCTATAAATACAGGTCATTTAGGCCATCGCAAAATTTTTTGTCGTGATTGAGCTAAACAAAAATAATTAAAGCTGAGCTAAACTAACCGTTTGCACGATTGCCTATATACAGCCTGTTGAAATTTAATTCTGTACATAATTACTTTGTAAAATGTTATCCCTCTTAAATGATAAGTTGGCAATGTTTACTGATCTAACCCTCTGTGAACGATTTTAATCATGGGTAGAGGACTATAGATATCAAGTGCAGCTTCAGCCAGTTGATCTTGATTTAAATACTCATGGATATCTGTGACTTTATCTGGCCATTTTTCAAATGCCTGAATCACCATGAGATCGTCGTTACAGTGATTGAAGTTGTTTAAGTGTTTTGAATATTTTTTAACAGATGATGATTGATATATATTATTTTGAGTACGAAAATTGATACATGTATCAATGAAATTATGCTGTGGCTTTAACGGAGATAAAGTCATTTGCTCAATCTTTTATCTAATCTATGACTATAGATTAAACCGTGATTAAGCATTGGCTACTATCCACTTCTTCCAGATTTTTATCCAGTTTGCATAGATTTTATAAATGATCAAAATGAATCAGTTAAGAAAATATGGTTGAATATGTGGTCCTGCTTAAGGAGAGACTTTAGTTATTTACAGTCATTATGTTTTTGATGATTTTATTGCTTTAATTGTTTTTTAATTTTCTGACCAATTTTTAGCATTGTATCGATTTCTAGTGTGCTAAGATTGAGTTTACATTGCGTATCTGCAAATATTTTACTGACAGGATCTTTTAATTTTGCGCCAGATTGTGTTAATGAAATGTATTTACGGCGACGATCATTTGGATCTGGCGTTATGGTGACCAAGCCCGATTTTTCAAGTCGTTTAATGATTGGGGATAGTGAACCAAGATCAAACAGAGTTTGTTGGCTTAACTCGCTAGATGAAACATGATTTTGCTTCCATAGCGCGATCAATACTAAAAGCTGAGGATAGGTGAGACCAAGTTGAGCTAAAGATTGAGTATAATTTCGCATCATTGCATTGGTCGTGGAATACAAACTAAAGCAGAGCATGGTATCAAAATTAAAAAGATCTTGCTCTGAACTCATAGAGGGTGTCCTATCGTTAAAAATGATGAATGATTTGAATCAATATATCGATCTAAATCGATTGTATCAGTAATTGTGAACATATGAGTTAATGCGATCACTGTGTTTAGATCAGTGTATATAAAACAAGCTGTAATGACACTTCAGTATTTTGTTTGGTGCTGTATAAAGTAAATCAAATTACCAATTGATGTGCCATTCGAGATACAGATAGCTTACTTTATCCGTATCTTGTTTAAAACAATCCTAAATGGGTGATTCAGATTACTTCGTCAAGACGAGCAATATTTGCAGCATTTTTTATTTTTGAAATTGTTGCCCGATAATCGGGTGTATTAAAGATTGCAGTGCCTGCAACAAAAGTATCAGCACCTGATCGCGTAATTTCAGAAATATTTTCTAGATTTACTCCACCATCGACTTCGAGCCGTATATTTCTACCACTTGAGTCAATTAATTTTCTGGCTTCAGCAATTTTAGGCAGTATCGCAGGTATAAATTTTTGCCCACCAAATCCAGGATTTACCGACATAATCAGGATTAAATCAATTTTATCCATCAGATATTTGCAACAATCGAGTGGCATTGCTGGATTAAAGACCAGACCTGCTTTACATCCAAGATCTTGAATCAGTTGAATTGATCGGTCTAAATGTGTGGTTGCATCGGGATGGATCGAAACATAGTCGGCACCTGCTTTTGCAAAATCAATAATTAACGAATCAACTGGGGATGCCATAAGATGAACATCGATGGGTGCCTGAATTCCCTCAGATCTAAGCGCAGCACATACCTGAGCTCCCATAGTGAGATTGGGGACATAGTGGTTATCCATAATATCAAGATGAATCATGTCTGCACCAGCATCTAATACCGATTTTACTTCCTCACCTAAACGCGCAAAATTTGCAGCAAGAATCGAGGGGGCAATCCAAATATCATTCATCGTTTTAACCTTAATATCATTGACTGGTTGATAAAAAAATTGATTTTAGGTGCTCATTAAATGTGATGATGGTGTTTCTTTTTACTTCAATGAACATTGATCCCTATGATCAAAATAGCTGCAATATTTTTATCTTAAATTACTTTGCGCGCAAAGTATTTTGCTATTATTACAGTGCTAAGCTATTTATGTCAAATTAATACCAAAAGACTGTAATGATAGGATGGCCAAATTGCTTAAAATAGCCGTAAAGCAATAACAATATTTGTGGAAGAGTATCGAGTAGACACATTAAAATTAGACATTCGCTATATAATTTAATGAAAGTTAATGGCCATTTTTCTTCGCATCCTCACAATTTTCTTGTGGTATTTCAAATATGGTTATTGCAATATCGTTGATTTAAATGCACATCAAGATTCAATATTTTTAAAAATAATTTGAATAAGAGATTGTTTCGTTTATTTTGTGCTATTTTAAAAATAGAAATTTCAATACTTATATGGCACTTATATTGATCATAAAGAATGATCTTGATTGAAAATCAAATATGAATAAGCGCATCGAGGTGCGTATTAAAATCATGTGTTGCACCTGCTGCATTCACATGATCAAAATAATCATACCAACCACTTGCTTTAATACCAGCCAGTAAGGCATCACAGGTTTGTTGATCTGGAAAAGACCAAATCGCCAAGAATTGGTGATCACTGCTTTGATCAATTTGAGTGTTGAGCGCCGTTAGTGTGAGTGCTTTGACCCCTGTATCCGTTAATTTATTCATTGCTGTGGCAATATGATTGAGATAATCTTTACGCTCATCAAATGATAATGTTTTCCATGCAGTATTGGGTGTATAGAGCTCAATAAGATAATGATTCATCATGATTCCTTATGGGGTAAGTTGATTTGAAACTTTTTCGAGTAGTTGCATAAGTTGTTGACGTTCTTGAGCAGTTAGATGGCCAAAGCGTTGAGAAATCCAATTGCTATGTTGAGTAAATGCGTCTGTGGCGATCAATTTTCCTTTTGCTGTCAATTGAATTTTTAAAGCGCGGCGATCATTAAGATCTAAATGTCTTTCTATCAGCGCATCACGTTCTAAACCATCCAGTAAACCTGTAACGGTTGCACGGGTAATACCAGCTTGTTGAGCCAGAACTTTGGGTGCGATTCCTTCATTGGCTGCATTGAGCAAGAATAAAATAATAAATCGGCCTTCAGATAACCCATAACAAGCAAGTTGTTGCGCACAATCACGATCAATGCGAGAAGCAAGTGAAAGAGCCATAAAACATAGTTGTATGGCTGCAATATCAGGTAATTGATGTTTTTGTGCTTCATGCAAGAGTGCTTTATATTTTTGATCGATATTCATTTGTTTGGTAACTAATAATAAGCTGGCTAATTATATGATCTAAGATTATCAATGATTGGTTTATTTGTCCAGTAATAGAGTTAAAACAAGGCTCTTAATGCTAGCGTTTAAATTTGATAAAACCAAACGTGTTGAATTAAGTGGCTAAAGATTCAGCTAGCTATTATATCAATCTAGCTGAATATGACCCAGTGATGAACAGTTTATATCATGATTACCAGCATACGACATATCCGAAGGCTTAACGTTAAATAGTCAGATGGTAAATTTTAATTTGATTGCCAATCTTGGCCAGAGATTGTCTTTAAAATGATAAAATAAATACCATACTCAAGCGTATTTTAATTCAGTTTGACATGGTAGAAAATTAAAGTAATTTTTTTAATAAAATTGAGGTTAATTAAGTTTTTTTAGCATATTTCTTACAATAATCCCATGTGCAACTGAAACAGGTAACATATAAATTTTACCAAAAAAATTATAAGTGATCACACTGGTTGTAATTTTAAGTATATTTTGATTGGGCTGATATTGTTCAATTTGGATTGCGACCAAAACACTTAAATGTTTATCGGTCGATTGTAAAAATAATTCTTGATCAGAAATTTTAACAACATCAAAAAAATCTAACTTTTGATTTAATTTGGGAATTTCACCCATAGAAGCGCCAAAACCTTTGATGGGTTTTACGCGATTTAAACGATAACTTAAATCATCTCTAATTTTAAAGGCGATATTGAGTAGTACAGATGATTGCTGTGTCATGATTTGATAAGCTTGGATAGCAGTGATATCTGTGTTGATTAAAGTATGATCTTTATGAAAAAAATTAAGTTCTTGTAAAGGCGCAACTAAATTAGAAGTATCAAATTTATGATTCATACAGTATTTATGTAATGCTAATGATAAGTTTATTGATTTACTTTTAATGTTTTCGATATGAATTGTCAATATGCATTGAGCATAATCAAAAAATGGGCATTAACATCCACCTGATTTATTTTTATCAAATTGAGTGTAAAACCATGTCTTTGAAGGTATAGATAAACGATTGATATAAGCTATATCGCAAAATATGGTATATAGCATTGTATATATCAAGATTATGTATATTTACTCTCATGATAAAAATGCTTAAAGGTACGATAAGAGAAAAAAATTGTAAGATACTCAAAATGATATTTGTATATCAAGATAAAAGAGCATATTGTTTTAGGTAGGATTGTGATGACAAGATTGACTTAAATAAAATTAGATGAGCATTTTTTTTATTAATTAGTAAATATCAGATAATAAATTTATATAAATATATTTAAAAAGTATAAAAAGTATTTTTATATAAATTAATAACTAAATATTAATTTAATATATATTTCTTCAAGATTAATAATTAACTTAAATTCATTTATTTTTAATTTTTGTTTAAATTATATTGAACTCATTGAATAATGGGTTTGACTTAATATGCTTGAAATCAAAAATCTAAATAAAAATTATGATCTTGCTTCAGGTGAGACTATTCATGTACTTAAAAATATCAATTTTAAAATTGATAGGGCTAAAATTACTGCCATTATTGGTCCTAGTGGATCAGGGAAATCAACCTTATCAAAGTGTTTAAGTTTGTTAGAACAACCAACCTCTGGTGAGTTGATTTTAGATGGTATTATTTTAAATCAACTCTCTTCTGAGGCATTAAGATTACAAAGAAAAAAAATAGGACTCGTATTTCAATCATCTGCTTTATTAAAGCGAAGAACTGCTGCTGAAAATATTGCTTTACCATTACAATTTTTAGGTGTGATTGATCAACAAGTTAAAGAACGGGTGCAGTATTTATTAGAAAATGTTCAGTTATTAGATCGTGCTAATCACTATCCTTGTCAACTTTCAGGTGGACAACAGCAACGCGTTGCTATTGCACGTGCACTGGCATTACAACCACAGATTATTATTGCAGATGAGGCAACTTCAGGTCTTGATCCAGATGCAACACAATCTATTTTAAAACTTTTAACGGAGTTACGAGATGAATTGGGCTTGTCTGTTATTTTAATCACCCATGAAATGGATGTTGTTAGGCAGATTGCTGATGAAGTTGCAGTGTTATCTCATGGTGAATTAATTGAAAATGGTCATGTTTTAGATTTGATCTTAAATCCTGCTTCCCAAATTGGGAAAAAAATATTACCGCTAAAAATTCCATCGAATCTACCATCAAATCATGTCGTTATTTTGCTGACCTATTCCTCACTTTATGGTACGCCTTTAAACTGGTTAAGCCAACTTAGTAAGCATGTTGATATTCAGTTTGATATACATGCATCAACAGTAGAACAAATATGTGATCAGACTGTTGGAAAGATTATTCTTAGTATATCTGCTGATTTATATTTTCAATATCAAAATATAATAGATCAGCATTTATCTTTATTAAAAATTCAAAGTGAATTAATTCATATTCCTGAAATTTATAATCATATTTTTGCTGCTTAATGGGGCTATGATGTCTAAAGATATTGTTTTAAGTAATAACACGCCTTGGTCAGATATTCCAAGTATGTTATGGCCAGCCTATTTAGAAACATGGACCATGGTGAGTATTGTGATGGTTTTTGTTATTGGCCTGGGAGGAATTTTAGGTATTGCCTTATTCAATAGTTCAGAACGTGGATTATTTTATAATTTAAGAATCTATTATTTATTAAATATGATTGTGAATATAGGAAGATCATTACCATTTTTAGTCTTAATGGCGGCAATTATTCCTTTAACCAAATGGCTGACTGGAACCACGATTGGTATTGCAGCAGCAGTTGTTCCAATGACCATTGCAGGTATTCCTTTTTTTGCTCGTTTAGTTGAAAACGCATTAAATGAACTTCCAACGGAAATCATTGCTGTTGGTCGAGTTTCTGGTGGCACCCACATACAAATTATTCAGCAAGTTCAATTAAAGGAATCATTACCTAGTTTGGTTTCTGCAGCCACATTAAACCTGATTGCTATGATTGAATATTCTGCTATTGCGGGAACGATAGGTGCTGGAGGGATTGGATATTTAGCAGTGTTATATGGTTATCAACGCTTTGATGAACACATTATGATCGCAACTATTATAACCCTCATTGTTACCATCCAAATTGTTCAATTTATTGGCAATCGTATTAGTCATTTACTTAAATATGCTTAGTTGAAAATTTTATGAATATTAATCGTTCATCTTTTGAATTAAAAAAGAAGTCTAAAGTCCCATATATTATTGCAGTGATAGTATTAATTGCTATTTTATTATTATCGTTCAATGTTTTAAATCGTCAGAAAAAAGAGCAGCAAAGTCCTTTTGGCCAAGCTTTAAAAGTGCATTATGAACCAACAATGATTGGAGAAAAAAATCTAATTGAATATGTTAATCAATATATTGCACCAGATTATGGTCTTCAGTTAGAGGCAGTTGGTGTACCAGATCCTGTACAAAGTAATCGTTCCGTAAATGATGGTGAATTCGCAGGAACTATTTATCAACATCAGTGGTGGTTAAAGCAAGTCAGTGATGCAAATGGGTTTAAATTAATTCCTACTGTCGAAGTTTATCAATGGGCATTTGGAATTTATTCAGATAAATATAAAAATATTAAAGACATGCCAAAAGGTGCGACTTTTGCTGTACCCAGTGATCTTGCGAACCAAGGACAAGCACTTTGGTTATTACAACGTGAAGGTATTATTGGATTAGATCCTAAGATTGAACCACGTACAGCGAGATTAAAAGATATTATTGCGAATCCATATCAGCTTAAGTTTAAAGAAATTGAATTGCTTTCTTTAGCACGTGCTTTAGAATCTGTCGATGCGGCAATTGGTTATGTTGCCCAATTTGATGCCGGAAAGATTCCAAGAAGCAAGGGGATTCTATTTCCTGCTGCACCTCGTACCTTTGCTGCTCGTTTAGTGATTGCCGAAAAGCATCAACATGATCCCGTAATTATAAAGTTACAGCAGGTTTTTGCAGATCCGAGAATCAAAACATATCTAGAAACAACCACAGATCCGAATGTAAAAGGTATTTTAACGCCTGTATCGAGTCATTAAATAAAATGATCTTATTGTATGAATTTTAATGAAGATGAATTTTTTAAATAAATTGCAGTTTATTTTTATAAGTTATTTTAAGTAGATACTTTTATAAAGTAATAAGAATTTTTAATTTAGATATACCAAATATTTATTTTTAAATATTTGGTATATTATTATTTATAAATAATAATATAGTATATATAATTTTTTAATTTTTTTATATTTTAAAAATTATTTTAAATACTTTTTGTAACGCTATAATTTTAATACTATTTTTTTGTATTGATATCTATGTTAATTCGTTTGATTTTATCTGCTAGTTTGTTATCTATTTTATCTGGAAATGCATTTTCAGATGATAGTTTAGATCATAAAGATTTTAATGTTAATGGTGCTGTGAGGTTTAGCTATGTTTATAATGATTATTTAGACAATCATGGAAATAAAGTTGATTTTGCAGATGCTGTATTATGGTTGAATTATAAAAAGGAAAATATTTCAGGTCATTTAGATTATCGATTTTATCAGGCAAATGATAAACTTGGAGAGTTACATTTTCCTGTAAATGCATGGTTATCCTATGATTTAAATCCTGAAAACAATTTTAAAATTGGCTTACAACCAGTTCCATTAGGTTTAGGGCGTTATTATTCATCTACTTATAATTTAACCATATTATATCAGTTAGGTTTGGAAGAGGTAAATAATTGGGGATTGACTTATAAATATTCACCTCAAAATTTTAATTTAACTGCCGGTTATTTTATCAGAGATGCAGGTAGTCATGTTGGTAATAGTCATAATTCAGCACATTACTCAAGTAATTTAACAGCAGAGCCAGAATTTAAACAGGGGACTCAATTAAAAGAAAAGAATCTTTTGAGTCTAAAGCTAGACAAAGATTTTTCATATCATATATATAGTAATGATATATCTTCAAATATTGGTGTTTCTTATTTACATAGTCAGGTAAATAATTTGAGAACAGATTATAAGGGGCGTAGAGATGTATGGACATTATTTCAAAAATCAAAAATTAATGATATCGGTTTTAATTTTATGTATGGAGGACAAAATATAAAAAATAAGGATGATATTTATCCAGATGAATCTACATTTGGTTTCTTTGATGGATATTATAATGTAGCAAATAAATCTAATTTTTTAACGACAGAGTTAAACTATACTTTACCTGTAAACTTTAAAAATTTTAGTAGTCCTTATGTGTATATAAATTACTCAAGATTCATTAAAAATAAAGCGGGTAGCGGAGATTCACAGCGTTTAATTACAGGTGTTTATACTAAATATAAAGAAAATTTACAGTTTTATCTAGAGTATATTAATAGTAAGAATGATAATGCTTTTGGATCAGAAGATGGTTATGCACAAGGCAATGATCATCATTCAAATAATACACTTTATCTTTCTCTTGGATATTATTTTTAGATTAAATTATTTTAAGAGATAATAGTTTTTAAATTTATTCCTAGTTGGTTGGTACAAGATGACTAGGGGTAAATTATAAAATTAATTGTTAATGAATTGATTTGTTAAGTTGGTAGTTTATTTATTTAATTAAGGTAATATTATAAGTGTAATTTAACTGATATGATTTTAAGTAGTGGCTAATTTTCAGAATAATATAGTTTGAATGATGTGGTTTTTTGGCTGTATTTTAATTCGATTTAAAAATATAAAAAATTTAATTATTTAAATGATGATATCTATGCCTTATTTTAAATTATGTAATTTAAATATTTATTTAATATAAAGGATCAAATCAAGCAATGATATTTTTAATACAGTAAAGACCAGAGTAATCATAATGAACCTTAAATTACAAGATATTCGTGTAAAAACGAATAAAGACATACCTGAATCTGTATTTGTACAAAAAGAGCAGGCTCAACATATTGTTAATGACCAGCAAGCACTTCAAGTTGCTCAAACATTAGCAGAGGTTTTTAAGCAAAATGCTGCTTATCGTGATGCTCATCGTTTATTAGCACTTGATGAAATTGTTGCATTTTCACAAAGTGGCTTATGGGGAATCAATATTCCCAAACAGTATGGTGGTGCGCAAGTTCAATATCGAACCTTATCGCAAGTGGTTCGTATTCTGGCAAGTGCAGACCCTGCTTTAACGCAAATTGCCGAAAACCATTGGTCTTTTTTAGAGCAAATTCGTTTAGATGCAAATGAAACACAAAAACAGTTTATTTTTGGCAATATTTTAACAGGTCAACGCTTGGGAAATGCATTATCTGAGCGTAGCGGACGAACCGTTGCCGATTTCACCACACGTATTACCAAGCATCAAGACGGTTATAAGATCAAAGGGAAAAAATTTTATGCAACGGGTGCAATTCTGGCACACTGGGTATATGCAGTTGGACTGGATGAAACTGGTCATGAAGTGACCGCACTGATTCCTTATCATGCTGAAGGTTTAACGATTCTTAATGACTGGTCTGGTTTGGGACAACGTGCAACTGCTAGTGGAACGGTTATTTTAGATGATATTCAGGTAAAAGCTGAATATGTGATTAAACCTGCTGCAGGGAGTGAAAATATTAATTTAGTCGGAACAATTTCCCAGTTGATACATGCTTCTATTGATGCCGGTATTGCTGATGCTGCCATTGAGGATACAATTGCTTTTGTTCGACAATATACTCGGCCATGGATCGATGCTCATCAAGAATATGCAGTCGATGATCAATTGACTCAAGTGAGTATAGCCGAGTTAAAAATTAAATTACATGCAGCAACATTAATGCTGGATCGTGCAGCTGATTTTATTGATCAAGCTTTACAAGATCTCACTGCAGAAAAAGCCAATGCTGCTACTTTAGCCGTCGCTGAGGCCAAAGTGCTGAGTGCTGAGATTGCAATTTTAGCAACCAATAAATTATTTGAACTTGCAGGGACGCGTGCTGCATTAAGTGAATTAAATTTAGATCGCCATTGGCGCAATGCACGAACACATACCCTACATGATCCTATACGCTGGAAATATAAATTGATTGGTGAATATTATTTAAAAGGAAAATATTTACCACATCATCCATGGAGTTAATCCTTATGCATAAAAATTAATAAATATTTCGTCGTTTATTAATTCTATTTTTGATATATCAAAATAAGATTTAAATGATTTTTTAAATCATGTTTTTTATATATTTTGCAATATTAAAATATAGGTCTATGCTGATGATTAATATTGCAAATGCTGATAAATATTTTAATGTCAAGAATCATAAATTCTATGCATTAAAGCAAATCAGTCTAAACATTGAAAGTGCTAAAATTGTGGGCATTATTGGTCATTCAGGTGCAGGAAAGTCAACTTTACTGCGTCTTATGAATGGTCTTGAAAAAGTTGATGCTGGCCAAGTCGAAGTTTTGGGTCAGTTATTACAAGATTGTTCAGACGTTGAATTAAAGCGACTTAGAAAGCAAATCTCAATGATCTTTCAGCATTTTAATTTGCTTAAAACTAAAACTGTTTTTGACAATATTGCCTTTCCATTATATCTAGATCGACAGCTCAATAAACAGCAGATTCAGCAGCGTGTAGAAGCTTTAGCAATACAAGTCGGTTTAACTGCCCATTTACAGAAATATCCAAAACAGTTGTCTGGTGGACAAAAACAACGTGTTGGTATTGCACGTGCTTTAGCAAATTCTCCTAAAATTTTATTATGTGATGAAGCGACCAGTGCACTTGATCCAATAACTACACATGAGATTTTAACTTTATTACTGCAAATTAATCGTGATTTGGGTATTACAATTGTATTGATTACACATGAAATTGATGTGATTCGTAGCATTTGTGATGAAGTGATTGTGATGGATAAAGGACATATTGTGGAGCAAGGTCCTGTCGATCAGGTTCTTTTATATCCTCGCCATTCGGTATCACGTTCACTGATATTTGCAGCTGAAAGTTTATATCCACATGAGGAATTATCGATAACATCAACTTTAATTCGTGTCACTGCGATGGGTGAATTGGTTAAACGTCCAGTTTATGAAAAGTTGGCACAACAATGTGCAGTTGATTATCAAATATTGCATTCAAAAGTAGAACGGACGAAAACTTCTTTATACGGTCAAACTATTTTAGCACTGCAGGGAGGAGATATTCAGTATTTTATTCAACATTTACAACAGCTAGGTGCCTCTATTGCGCCACTATCTGTCGTTCAGCAACAGATCACGGAGGCTGCTTAAATGCTGCAATTAATTGCAAATTTGGATTATATCGAATTATGGGAAGCATCCAAAGCAACACTATTGATGTTGTCTATGGCTTTAATTTTGATTGTACTTTTAGGGCTCCCCTTGGGCGTGGCAATTTACTCTTTTGCAAATAGTCGCATCAGGAAGCATCCGTTTTTTTATCATATTTTATCATTTTGTATCAATATTATACGTTCTATTCCTTTTATTATTTTAATGATTTTACTGATGCCATTGACGGCTTTTATAACGGGTACAACGATTGATGTGGCAGGGGTTATTCCACCGATTACCGTTGCAGGTATTGCATTCTTTGCTCGCCTAACCGAAACCGCTTTGCATGAAGTTGATAGTGGCGTGATTGAAGCAGCACAATCGATGGGTGCAGGTTATTGGCAAATCGTCACAGGTGTTTTATTACCAGAGGCCAGAGCCCCCATTATTGCGGCGATTACCGTGACAGGAATCGCTTTGGTTGATTATACCGCTGTATCTGGTGTTATTGGGGGAGGCGGTCTTGGTGATCTGGCAATTCGTTATGGTTACCAGCGTTACGAAACAGAAATTATGTTGGTCACGGTATTGTTGCTAATTGTTATTGTGCAGGTTATCCAGCTTATCGGAAATAAAACTGTACATTATTTTTCTAAAAATTATACTTAATTTAATGTTCAAGAGAGATTATGAAAAGATTAACTCAATATGCCATCCTACTCAGCATGATGACGGCATCTACACTCAGTTTTGCCAATCAAACAGTCACTATTGGCGCAAGCGCAACGCCTCATGCCATTATTTTGCAATATATTAAACCAGAATTGGCCAAGCAGGGCATTGATTTAAAAATTAAAGTTTATTCAGATTATGTACAACCCAATACACAGTTAGTAGCGAAAAAACTAGATGCCAACTATTTTCAATACCGCCCATTTTTAAATGATTTTAATCGTAGAACCAAGTCTAACTTGGTTGCTGTTACACCAGTACATATTGAACCATTTTTGCTTTATTCAGCTAAAATTAATAATATTAAGCAGTTAAAAGATGGTGCAACTGTTGCTATTCCGAGTGATCCTGTCAATGGTGGACGTGCATTATTACTATTAGCAAAGCTGAATTTAATTACCTTAAAACCAGGATTTAAACAGCTATCTTCACCAACAGATTTGTTACCAGCTGTACGTGATATTGCAAGTAATCCTAAACATTTGAAAATTAAAGAACTGGACTCTGCAATGTTACCGCGTACTTTATCACAGGTTGATATTGCGGCATTAAATTGTAATTATGTGTTGGAAGCGAATTTGCCGCTGAATAAAGCACTCTATATTGAACGTGGTCAAGATGGAAAAAATATCTGGGCAGAGTATTTGGTTGTGCGTTCAGGTGATCAGAAAAAGCCTGAAATACAAAAAGTTGCTAAAGTCTTAAATAGTGATTCAACGCGTAAGTTTATTCAACAGCGCTTTAAGGGTGAAATCTATAGTGCATTTTAAGGATAAGAAAATTATTGCATTGAATTACCCCCTAAAAGTTAGACATCTCGTCCAACTTTTAGGGGGATATATCCCCCTAAAAATTTCAATCATCACTTTAACGATAAGCTAAAAGTAGTTTTTAACTATTTATGCCTGACCAATACGCCATTGATAAGGCGGTAAATGACCATTAACACTAAAATCACCAACAATACGATCTTTATAAATACGCGGATTATGTGAGGCAAGTGTACGTATATTGCGCCAATAACGATCTAAAGCTAAATTCTTATCTGTCGCGGAAGCACCTAATGCATCAAAAATAATTGATGATGCATTTAATGCTAAGTCTGTAATAATCGTTTGTGATTGTGCAATTTCAAGTTCTGCAATCGCATTTTGATCTGCTTCTATCAGTTCATTTTGTTGTAATGCAGCATGATAAGTACGCTGTAATGCTTGTGCATTTTTTTCAATAATTGCAGTAGCACTATAGGCAGCACCACGAATTTTACCCACAACTTGTAGAATTTGTGGATCATGCCGAACATGCTGAGTATTTGCATGCGTGTAATTTCGTGTACGTGTTTCAACTAAATGCGAGAGATCATAGCTTGCAGCACGGGTAAGTCCAGTAATAATCGCGAGTTGAATTAACTGATAGAAGCCAGCAGAATATTTAAATCGGTCATCATCTGCTAATACATCGGCAGGGTTAACCTCTACATCTTTAAAGATAGCTGTACCACTGGCAGTAAGTACTTGACCAAAACCATTCCAGTCATCAATTACTTCTACGCCAGTTGCATGGCGTGGAATTAAAATCGAAGCAGAATTCCCTTCTAAATCACTGATTCCGACATCAATCCATTCTGCATATAAGCTTCCCGTCGTATAGTATTTGGTGCCGTTGAGTAATACTTTACCTTCTGCGGTTTTAGATAAATGGGTGCTAAACTGATCAATCGACTCTTTTCCTCCTTCAGACCAAGCACTCCCAACCGTTTCACCTCGACCAATACGCTTTAACCATAATTCTTTAAATTCAGTATGTTGACTCAGTAAAATGTCTTCAGTAAAACCAAAATGAACTCGTAGTATTTGAGGTAAATTAGCATCCGCTTGCGCCAATTCAATCAG